>NZ_JBIMPP010000011.1:0-168402 GCF_043906805.1 Actinomadura sp. SCN-SB
GGTGATGGCACGGGGGCAGCATTGTCTGTAAGCGAACTGGGTCTGGCATGGACAAAACCGGCTGAGCTCGCGAGCGGAAATCGTGCTGGCAGTGCAGAGGATCTCGTTGGCCCGTTTGAGCTCGCTGTTTCTTTGTGCAGCCGTTTGGGCTCTTCGTAGGGTTTGGTGGGGGAGGAGGTGCCTTTTTGAGGGGTTGCGGTCTAGGCTGTTGGGCGCGCGGCAGGAGTGCGGGCGCGGACGTGGGGGTGCGGATGAGTCCGGGTGACGGAGCGGACCGCAGGGCGGCGCCGGAGCGGATGGCGCAGCACGGCCGGGATCTGCATCGCAATGTCAACCAGCATCTTCAGGCCGCATGGAACAACCTCCAGGGGTCGCGGGGAGTCACTCAGAGCAATTTCACCGCGACGTCGTATGTCCTGGCGATGGCCTACACCGCGGCGATCGACGTCGCGGAGGAGGATCTGGAGACCAAGAAGAAGGTGCTCAACAGGTTCCGTGACCTGCTCGCCGTTTCGGCGACCAACTGGGCCTCCGCGGAGGTCAAGAGCACGCTCAGCCGTCCCTGAGGCGGGATTGGAGCCCGATGTCCACGACGAGCAGCGCGGCGCTGACGGCCCTGGTCGCCACGCAGGCCAGCGCGATCTTCGTTCCGCCCGCCTGGTCGACCGCGATCGTGATGTACCTCAATCAGTGCGATCCCGAGGCCATCTTCGACGCGGGCATGAAGTGGCTGGAGAACTACGACAAGCTGGGCTCCGCTCAGGAGGCCGCCAACAACACCGGCCTTCCCGAGACCGAGTGGTCCGGTGACGATCGCCGGGCCTATGACGAGCGAATCGACGAGTACCGGTCGCAGCTCACCGGTTCCAAGCAGCTCGCGTTCGCCGTCGGGACCTCCATGACCATCACGGGCGCGCTGCTCTTCCTGGTCGTGGTGTGCATGTGCGTCATCGCCGCCATTCTGGTGGCCTGCGCGGTCTATGTGGCGGCGGCCATGGCCGGTGTCTTCACCTACCCCGCGGCGCTCGCCCAGGCGTCCTCGATCGCCGTCGAGTGCACCAGCTACCTGGAGACGGTGTCGGGCATCGTCACCAAGGTCGCCGCCGGTGGGGCCGCGGTGATCACGGCCGCGATGGCGCTGGACGTCGCGTGGCAGAAGGCGCATGGCAACGACGCGGCGCTCGACGATTTCGCGGGCGGTCTGCGGGACGCCTCCGACAACATGATCTGGGGCACGCTGTCCCGGCTGGAGCGCATGATCATGGTGGCCGGGATGAAGACCGGCGGGCCCACCCTCGGGAAGGGCGACCCCGGTCTGCGGCTGCCCAACCCGGTGCCCGGACGCCAGCGTGGCTTCGGGGCGGGCGGCACGGTCAGCGGCGTGGCCGGAGGCAACCTCACCGACCAGATCCAGAAGCGCGTTCCCGACTACAACAGGCGCGACGAGGGCCTGTTCGACGACCCGCCGGACAGTTGATCGGCCGCGCTCGCCGCCGGCGGGTCGCGCTTCTGGTGGCACCCGTCCTTTTGGCCTTCCCGCTGTGGGCGGGGACGGTGATCTACACGCACCTGTGGGGCCAGGAGGTGCGGGTGACGGTCGAGCAATGCTCGCACTCGCGCAGTGGCTGGAAATGCCAGGGGTCGTGGAACGACTCGCGAGGGAGGCGGCATTCCGGCGAGGTCGCGCACACCGACATCGATGACAAGGGAACGTCTGTTAAGGCGCGGTCCAGTGTGTTCGGCGTTCACGCCGGAAGTCTGTGGCAGGACGCGCCGCTCCTTTTCGCCGCCGGTCTGTTCCTGGCCGGGGCAGCCGCGATCGTGGTGATGAGCCGGTTCGTCAACCGCGAGGTGGCACGGGTCGCCCAAGGAATCCTCGCTGATTCCGGACCGGCGCTCACTCTGCTGGTCGATCACAGCATGGCTCGGCGTCCCGATGGGCAGGAGTACGCTTCCCTCCGGTTCGGTGACCCGGAATCACCGTCCCTGGGCACTGGGCGCTTCGCGACCGTGCGGCGTTCCGACGGCCAAGCGTCTTTCAGTCTCACCTGGGGCGACGATGAAGTCCGGGTCTTGAAGCCCGGCCAGTTGACCGTCGAGGCCAGAATTCCGCACCTCGCTCTCCAGTCGGGACGGCCCCGGATAGAGAGCGCGGATGGCCGGCTTCTCGCGGAGATCGTGGGCGCCCCCGGTCAGACCGGGAATGTTCACCGCATCGCGGCCCCGGATGGGACGGAGCTTGGAAGGTTCGCCCGGTATCGCCGCCGCACCTGGGCGCTACGGCTGGAGCCGGGCTGCTCCGGCCTCGTGGCGGACACGGTCTTGGCTTATCTCTTCACCGCCGGCCGTGCGGCGTGACGTCACTGGCCTAGGCGCCTGCGTACCTCGTCCATGAGGGCGGTCGTGTCCTTGGACAGGCCCGAGAAGATGTCGTTCATGTCCTGAAGCGATTCCTTCAGCTTCTCGGCGTCGGGTGGGGTGGCGGCCTCCGGATCGTTCCCGTAGACCTGTCGCGCCGCCTCCTGCTTCTGCCGTTCCAGATCCGCCACGGCCTCCCGGGTGAGCCGCTGGATGGTCTCCGCGAGTTCCTCCGACCCCATCCGCATCGCCCGCGGATCGATGTGGAGCTCGGGCAATCCCTGTTCAGGGGAGAATGCCAGCCGCACCCGGCCGTCCTGGCTCTCGGCGCGCCCGACGAGCCCGGACAACCGCTCGTTGAGTGCCGCGGATTGCTCGGCGACGCGCCGTGCCTTCGCGGCCACGGCCTCCATGTCGATGCCGAGCAAGTGCTGGAAATCCGGGAGACCCTGCATGACCGGATATCACTCCTCGTCATGAGCGGCGGCGATCGGCAGAGGCGGGGATGCGGACCAAAGACCACCGGCCGGAAACAGGTAGGCGGCTCATGCTGCCACAAAACCCTCATATGAGCCAGGGCATCGGCCGACGTGCGGAACCGCTGGTCGCGAGCCGGGTCACGTCACAGGTCGTTGCCGGCGTAGGAGAGGTTGAAGCTCTTGTTGACCAGGGGGAAGTCGGGGACGATCGCGCCCGTCAGGGCGATGGGCAGGGCCGGCCAGTTGAAGAACGAGGGGTCAACGATCTTGGTGCGGGTGAGGGTGCCGCCGGGGGCGAGTTCGACGCGGTGGACGATGGTGCCGCGCCAGCCCTCGACGATGCCGACGCCGGAGGCCGGGCCGGTCGGCGGGGCGGGTGGTGAGGCGAGCGGTTGCCCGTAGGTACCCGGGCCGAGGTCGCCGGTCAGCTCGTTGATGAACGCGATGGAGGCGGTGATCTCGCGGGCGCGGATCTGGAAGCGGGCCAGCACGTCCCCGGTGTCGGCGGTCGGGACGGCCGGTGCCGCGCGCAGGTCGGCGAAGGGGTGGTCGCGGCGCGCGTCGGCGTCCAGTCCGCTGGCGCGGGCGACGTAGCCGAGGGCGCCCAGGTCGCGTGCGGCTTGGGTGCTCAGCGGCGCGGTGCCGGTGAAGCGGTCGGCGACCACGGTGTGGCCGAGCGCCAGTTCGACGATCTCGCCGATGTCGGCCTCGATGGCGCCCAGCGTCCCGGGGTCGGGGACGGCGCGCAGGACGGCGCCGCCGAGGTGGACGCCGCCGCGCAGCAGCCGGTGCCCGGTGACCTGGGCGTTGAGGCGGAGCAGCCGCTCGCGGACGCGGCCGAACTGGGCGTTGAGGATCGAGTGGCCCACGTCGTTGCACAGCGCGCCCAGGTCGGTGACGTGGTTGTAGAGGCGTTCGAGTTCCAGCAGTATCGCCCGCGCGCGTTGCGCTTCGGGTGCGATACGCGCTTGGGCGGCCTCTTCGACGGCCAGGCAGAAGGCCAGGGTGTGGCCGACGGTGGTGTCGCCGCTGACGCGCTCGGCGAGCGGCACGGCGTCGGCGGGGAGCCGTCCCTGGAAGAGCTTCTCGATGCCTTTGTGGACGAACCACAGGCGGGCTTTGAGCTTGAGGATGCTCTCACCGACGACGGAGAAGCGGAAATGGCCGGGTTCGATGAGCCCGGCGTGCACGGGCCCGACCGGGATCTCGTACACGCCCGTGCCTTCGACCTGGACGAACGGGTAGGGCCCTTCCGGGTCGCCGAACCGCGGTGGTGGTCCGGCGTCGTCCCGCATCGGGTACCAGCCGCGGGGCCAGTGGTGGTGGCGGACGAGGCGGCGCGGAAGCGGATGATCCTGCGGGACGATGCCGTACAGGTCGTGCATCTCGCGTTCGAAGCGGCCCGCCGGGAAGCTGATGCCGGCCAGGCTGGGCAGGGTCGGATCGGCGGCGTCCAGGCGGACGTGCAGTTCGGTGCGGCGGTCCGGCCCGGTGCGGGTGAACAGGTACACCACGCGCAGGCCGCCGGGATCCTGGTGTGCCGCCACGAGGGCCAGGCGGGCGCCGTCGCCCAGCAGGGCGGCCGCCTGTTCCGGTAGCGCGGCGGCGTCGATCTCGGCGCTGGTACGTTCCGGCCGGGGCACGGCCACGTCGTCGGTCGAGCTCATCGGTGTGCTCCCAGGACGGCGGCGGCCTGGTCCAGAAGGTCGTGCAGCGGGCCGAGGCCGATTCCGATCGCGGCGCACCCCAGGAGCCCCAGGACGAGGGCCGCCGTCCCCGTTCTGGACGGTCGGAGGGGGAAGGCGGCGGCACCGGGGCCGGTCCGCGGGGCGCCGAGCAGCATCCCGCCCGTCCGGGCGGCGAGGGCGGCGGTGATGACCAGGAGCAGGACCAGCGCGGCGGCGACGGCCCAGCCGAGCCCGGCCGCGAAACCGGCGCGGAAGACGCCGAGTTCGCTCGCGAACGGGCCGAACGGCGGGAAGCCGAGCAGCGCGATCACGGCCGCGCCGAACCCGCAGGCCACGACCGGGGAGCGGGCGGCGAGACCGCGCACGGCGTCGATCCGGCTGCTGCCGACGGCCTGGTGGATGTGCCCGGACGCGAGGAAGGCGACCGACTTGGCCAGGCCATGCCCGAGGATGTGCAAGAGCACGGCCATCACGGCGAGGCGTGACCCGATCGCGGCGCCCAGGGCGAGCAGGCCCATGTGCTCGATGCTGGAGTAGGCGAGCATCCGCTTGAAGTCGCGCTGGGCCAGCAGGAGCATGGTGGCGATGCCGAGCGAGGCCAGCGCGAGGATCAGCAGCAGCGTCCGCGCGGGACCCGTGCCGAGCGCGGCGTCGGCGATCATCTTGACCCGCAGGACGGCGTAGAAGGCGACCGGCAGAAGGACGCCGGACATCAGCGCGGACACGGGTGCGGGGGCTTGGCTGTGCGCGTCGGGCAGCCAGGCGTGCAGGGGCGCGAGGCCCGCCTTGGTGCCGAAGCCGAGGATCAGCAGGGCGGCGGCCAGGCGCGTCACGTCCGGGTCCAGTTGCCCGGCGTGTACGGAAAGCCGCATCCAGTCCAGCGCCCCCGAGGACGGGACGTGCGCGTGCCGGGCGGCGAAGTGCAGCAGGACGATGCCGAGGAACGCCAGCGCGATACCGGTGGAGCAGATCACCACGTACTTCCAGGCGGCCTCGGTGGCGTTGCGCGTGCGGCGGTGGCCGACCAGGAACGCGGTCAGGATCGTGGTGGCCTCGATCGCGATCCACAGGACGCCCAGCCCGGAGGCGAGCACCGCCAACGCCATCGCGGCGACGAACCCCTGCGTGAGAACCCCGTAGCGGCGCATGTCCCGTGCGGTGCTGTGCCCGGCGGCGTGCTCGGCGTCCAGGTAGCCGGGGCTCGTGAGCATCGCCGGCAGCGTGACCGCGCCGATCACGATCAGCATGAACGCGCTGAGGGCGTCCGCCCGCAGCAGCCCGCCCAGGCCGGTGACCGGCGCGTCCATGGCGCGGACGGCCAGCGCCACGGCGCTGGCCAGCAGCGCGGCGGCGGCGACGGTGCCCAGCCAGGCCGTGGCGCGCCGCCACCCCAGGGCGGCGTACGCACCGGCCGCCAGCGCCGGCGCCCCGACCGGGGCGATCAACAGCAGCGTCATCAGTCCCGCAACTCCCGCAGGTCGTCCAGGTCGGTGTCGCCGAACGCGGCGCGGATCCGGGCGGTCAGCACCTGGAGCACCAGCACGGCCAGCAGCACGTCCAGCGAGACCCCGAGCTCGACGATGAGCGGCACTCCCGAGGTGGTCAGGAACGCCACCGCCGTGATGCCGTTGTCCACCAGCAGGAACCCCACGACCTGCGACAGGGCGCGCCGCCTGGTGACCAGCACGAAGAAGCCGATCAGCACCACGGTCAGGGCGACCGGCACCGCCTGCACCGCGGGCGAGGGGGCCAGGCTCACCACCGGGCGGGTCACGGCGTAGGCGAGCAGGGCCAGCAGGGCGGCGATGACCAGCGAGGCGGCCACGTTCACCCGGGGATCGGTCTCCCGCACCGCGCCGCCGGCGCCCATGGCGCGGCGCAGCAGCCAGGGCAGCGCGACCGCGCGCAGCAGCCCTATGCCCGCCGCGAGGCCGATCACCTCCGGGTCGCCCTCTTCGACACCGAGCACGGCGACCAGGCAGGCGAGCGCCACGCCCTGGGCGGCGAACAGCCGTACGATCGCGGCCAGGTCGCGCCGCCACAGCACCAGCACCCCGGTGAGGAGGAACGCCCCGCAGGCCAGGTCCAGTAGCTGCACGTACAGGGTGTGGTTCACGGGGCCGCCAGGAAGTAGGACGCGGCGACCGCCAGCAGCGCCAGCACGAAGGAGCCGGCGAGCAGCTCGGGCACGCGGAACATGCGGAGCTTGGCCATGAACACCTCACCGGCGGCGAGGGCCCCGCCGAGCAGCGCGACCTTGGCGGCGAAGGCGGCGAGCGCGATGGGCAGCATCGCCAGGGACGCGCCGGCGATCCCCCAGGGCGCGAACAGGTTGGCGACCAGGCCGAGCAGGATCGTCAAGCGCATCGCCGACGCCCACTCCACCAGTGCCAGGTCCGGGCCGGAGTACTCCAGCACCATCGCCTCGTGGATCATCGTCAGTTCCAGGTGCGTGGACGGGTTGTCCACCGGGATCCGCCCGGTCTCGGCGATGGCCACCACCGCCAGCGCGACCGCGGCCAGCACGCTCACCGGGGAGACGACGCTCTGCGGGTCGTGCAACGTGGAGGTGACGATGGCGCCCAGGTTGGTGGAGCCGACCCGTACCGACAACGCGAAGATCGACACGAGGATGGTGGGCTCGACCAGCGCCATCACCGTCATCTCGCGGCTGGCGCCCATCCCGCCGAAGGCGGTGCCGGTGTCCAGCCCGGCCAGCGCGAGCGCGACCGTGCCCAGCGCCAGCAGGGCGGTCACCGCGAACAGGTCCGCGGCGCCGTCCAGCGGCGACGCCGTGGTGGCGATCGGCATCACGGCCGCGATCACCAGTGCCGTGCCCGCCGGCACCAGCGGCGTGATCCGGAAGACCGGGCCCGTGCCGTCCGGGGTGATCGGTTCCTTGCGCAGGAGCTTGCGCAGGTCCCGCCACGGCTGGAGGACACCGGCCCCCGCACGTCCCTCCAGACGGGCCCGCACCTGCCGCATCACGCCCACCAGCAGCGGCGCCCCGGCACCCACCAGTGCCACCTGGGCGGCCGCCGCCACCGTACCCGCGACCATCGTGCTCACCGCAGCACCGCCAGCACGATCAGCACGCCGGTGAACGCGGAGAACCCGTACCCGAGGTAGCGGTGCACACTGCCGTTGGCCAGCGGCCGTGCCGCCCGCCCGGTCCACGCCACCGCGGCCAGCACCGGCCGGTACAGCCGGTGTTCGATCCGATCACCCACTTGCGCCTGGTAGGTCACGCGCTCCACCAGGTACGCCGACTCGGCGCGCGGCGTGACGTCCAGGTCGGTCTCGGGCGCCAGCACGTCGTCGAACACCCGCTGCAGCGGCTCGGCGAACGAGGTCGCGGTGTACTCCATCCGCGCCGACATCGGTCCGGCACCGCAGTCCCACAGGCGTGCGCGCCGCCGCGCCCGCCGCGACGCGACCGCGCGCAGCAGGGCGACCAGCCCGACCACCGCGACCAGCAGCGCGACCGCGATGATGAGCGGGGACATGGTGCTCGCCGGCCCCGCCAAGTGCAGCGTCGCCGCGCCGGTCACCGCCTCCGGCCCCGGGGCCGCCACCGCGATCGCGCGGGACAAACCCGACGCCGCCCAGCCTGGGGCCAGCGCGAGCGCCAGACAGCACACGGCCGCGATGGCCATCCCCGCCACCATCGTCGCCGGACTCTCGTGGGCCTGCCCGGCCGCACGGGTGCGCGGCCGGGCCAGGAAGCCCACACCGAACGCCTTGACGAACGTGGCGATCGCCAGGCCCGCCGACAGCGCCACCACCGCCACGGCCAGCGGCATCACGACCGCCGCGATCGTGCCGCCCGAGGGCAACGCGTGGATCAGGCTCTGCACCAGCAGCCACTCGCTCACGAACCCGCTGCCCAGCGGAAGCGCCGACGCCATCAGCGCCCCGATGCCGAACAGCACGGTGGTGGCCGGCATCGGCGACCGCAGCCCGCCCAGCGCGTCCAGGTCCCGGGTCCCCGTGGCGTGCAGCACCGAACCCGCCGCCAGGAAGAGCAGCGTCTTGAACCCCGCGTGGTTGACCAGGTGCAGCAACGCGGCGGTCATCGCCAGCGCCGCCAGCGGACGCGCCCCCAAGGCGGCGAAGAAGCCGCAGGCGCCGACCCCCACCAGCACCAGACCCATGTTCTCGCAGGTCGAGTACGCCAGCAGGCGCTTCAGATCGGTGGCCACCGCCGCCTGCAAGATCCCGTACAACGCCGACACCGCGCCCGCCCCGAGCACCACCAGCCACCACCAGACGGGGCCGCCTCCCAGCAGGTCGAACCCCACCCGCACGATCCCGTACACGCCCAGGTTGACCATCGCCGCGCTCATCAGCGCCGACACGTGGCTCGGCGCCTCGGGATGGGCGCGCGGCAGCCACACGTGCAGCGGCACGATGCCCGCCTTCGACGCGAAACCGACGAAGGTCGCGACGAACACCGCGTCGCGCACCGGCGAGGACAAGCCCTCGGATGCCACGCGCAGCCGCGCGAACGTCTCCCCGTCCGCCGCCGCCGCGAACCCGGCCAGGCCGGCCAGGATGACCACCAAGCCCAGGTGCGTCATCACCGCGTACCACAGCCCGGCCTCGGCCACCGCCACCCGCCGCCGATGCTCCGCCACGACCAGCAGCAGCGAGGCCAGCGCCATCAGCTCCCAGGCGACCAGGAACGTGCTCACACTGGCCGCCGCAGGCACCAGCAGCATCGCCGCCACGAACAACGGGACCATCGCCTGGGTGATCCGGCCGTCCAGACCCGGACCATCGGATCCGGGGCGGGCGTAGCCAACTCCGTACACGGCGACGCACACCGCCACCGCACCCGTGACCGCGAGGAAGACCCCGCTCAGCGGATCGACCGCTAACCAGACCCCGGCCAGCGGCAGCAGATCCGGCACCCTGGCCTCCCAGGAGTGCCCGGTCAGCGCCGCCACCCCTGCGACCACGCCCGCCGCCCCCGCGGCACCCGTCCCCAGCGCCGTCCCCGCACGGCGGGCCTTTCGCGGCAGCAGCGTCCCCGCCCCAGCGGCGACCAGACTTGCCCCAAGCCCAGCGGACAGCGCCCCACCCGTAAGGCTCATCGGCCGGAAAGCGCTCGCAACGTGGCCACGATCGCCTCCGGCTCCGGCGGGCACCCGGGCACCTCGGCGTCCACCGGCACCACGTCGCCCACGGCGCCGGCCACGCCGTACGCGCCGGCGAACGCCCCGCAGTTCCGGGCGCAGTCCCCCAGGGCGACGACGACCTTCGGCTCGGGGACGGCCTCATACGTTCGGCGCAACGCCACCTGCATGTTGCGGGTCACCGGCCCGGTCACCAGCAACGCATCGGCATGCCTCGGCGAGGCCACCAGCCGCACCCCGTACCGCTCGGCGTCGTAGACCGGGCCGAACGCCGACGCGATCTCCACCTCACAGCCGTTGCACGACCCCGCGTCCACGTGCCGGACCTGCACGGAACCGCCGAGCTCCCGGACGTGGGCCGGGGATGCGCCCTCTTGGCGCTGGGGCGGCGGCTCCGCGACCCGGCCCGTCTCACGGATCTTGCGCAGCAGACGTTTCACCATGCCCCTCAACGTGAGAATCGCGCCCACGGCGCCAGCCCGCAGGAAGGACTAGCATCCTGCGCAATTGCCAACATTAGCAACTCGTGGCACAGCGGAAGGACTGGTCCCACGGGCGACGGGCTCAGGAGCGGCCGGACCCCTCGGCGGTACCGGCGGCCCGCAGATCGTCCAGCAGCTCCGCCTGCACGGAGAGCACCCCCGACAGGATCTCCCGGGCGACGGCCAGCAGCTCGGCCACGCGCGGGCTGGTCAGCGAGTAGATGACCGTCGAGCCCTCCTTGCGGTAGACCACCAGTCCCGCACGGCGCAGCACCGCCAGTTGCTGGGACAGATGAGCCGGCTCGATCCCCACCTCGGGAAGCATCTCGGCCACCGCGTGATCCCGCTCACTGAGCAACTCCAGGACCCGGATCCGGGCCGGATGCCCCAGCGTCTTGAAGAACTCAGCCTTCAGCTGGTACAGCGGCGCGCTCACCGTGCTCGATCCCCTTCCGCTCACCCTCACGCCAGATTGCGACGCGCCGACCCAACTGACAACATCGGCAATTTCCAACATTAGCAAGCGGGTTTTCCGGACCGGGGCACCCGAGCGGCACGCGCGCGACCGCACCATGAGCGATCTTCGGCCCGGAGATCGTTATGCCGGCGGCGCGCTCACCGTGAGCACTCGTCGCGGACCGTGGTCCGCGTGCGAGGGCTCGCCGAGCCCGTGGTCCGGAGGACCGACCGAAGCAGAGGTCCGAGCCGCGCACAACGAGTACGTCCGCCGGATCAAGACCTGACCGACCCGGCCGCTCATGCCGCCGAGATCTTGTCGGCGGGAGCCGCAGTTCTTTCAGTCTTCGGCCGCTGGTGATGACTTCCGTTCGGCAGCGTCTTCTTCCGTAGGCTGTCCGCGTGGCCGGCGATCGCGACATGGTTGGGTACGAGCCGCTCGCGACCGGGATGTCCTTATCGCTGCGGCTGCGACGTGATTTCACCGTCGCCGATGCCGACCGTCTCCTTGCCGCCGCGCGCCGCATCTACGGGGAGCTTAACCCGGGCGCCGACGCCGCCGAAGCCGTTGAGGCGGTGACCTCCGCCGCGGACGCGCTGTTCGTCATCCTCGAACACGCCGGTCTGCTCGGCGACGCGACCGACGACCGGCTCGCCGACCATGCCGCGGACGGCCTCACGATGGGCGGCTGGCGCGCCGAGATCGTGGTCAATGAGCCGTTCCCCCTGTCACCCGGGCCCAGGAGCAACTGCCTGCGCGGCGACGTCTTCGCCCTTCCCCCCAACGACGACCAAGCCTGATCGCGGCCAAGCGCCAGGAGAACCAGATCGACGGTGCGGCGACCTCGCGCCGGTCAGGTTCGCGCGCCGCCGTCAGGTGCCCTGTTGTCATCGTCGGCCTCCACGGGCACCAGGTATGCGTCGAGCGGAACGATTGTCACGTGCGGGGCCAGGCGTTCGATCCAGGTGCGGATTTCCTGCCACTTGTCGTCGAACATCGTCCATTGCAGTTTCAAGACGACCCGGTCGGCCGTCACGCCGGGTGGAGGATCCGCATCCTTGCGCAGCCAGACGACGAGGTGCGTGGAATTGCGAAGGATGTTCTCGATGCGCTCTACGCAGTCCCAGGGAATGTGGACGTCCACCTGCATGCCGAGGCGAATGCCTGACTCTCCCATCGCGAGTATCAAACCGTCAGGGATGGCTCGCCTACGTCGGCGGAAAACGAACGCGGACACAACCCCCAGGATCAGCGCGCCGCCGACCGACAGCGCAGCCAAGCCCCGCCACAGGGACCCCCAGCCCGGCCACTCAAGCCCGAAGGGAAGCAACACGAGCGATCCCAGGACCGACACGAGCAGGACTATGGCGATCGAGGCCGCGTACATGGCCACGCCGTTGAGCAGGCGCTGCCACCAGAGCCAGCGGTAGACGTACTGGTAGAGACCATCTCTGTCGAGCCCAAGGCCGTCCACGGCGCCTCCTACGGTGAGTTCCGGCCCGATAGCCCGATTGTCGATCCCCATACATGACACGGCCAGCCCCATGGCATCCGCGGTCCTCGCCTTGTGCCAGTACGCGGGTGGGCGTGCGAGGGTAGGTGACCAGGCGAAAGGGCATGACACTGGGCAGCCTCTCCAGCCGGGAGCCAGAGAAGAGGAGGAGACGACATGGCCGCCAAGAAGGCTCGCGTCAAGGTGGGCCGGGTCTACGACGGACCGGCGCAGGAGGACGGTGTGCGGGTTCTGGTGGATCGTGTGTGGCCCCGCGGGCTCAGTAAGGAGAAGGCCCACGTGGACGAGTGGTGCAAGCAGATCGCGCCGTCCACAGAGCTGCGCAAGTGGTACGGCCACGACCCGGAGCGGTTCGACGAGTTCACCCGCCGGTACCGGTCCGAGTTGCAGGAGGATGAGCGGGCCGAAGCGCTGGAGCACCTGCGGAGCATCTCCCGCGACCAGCCGGTGACGCTGCTGACCGCCACCAAGAACGTCGACATCAGCCAGGCCGCGGTACTGGCGGAAATGCTCCAGAGCTGACCTCTATTGCGGTGCGGATTTCCTCTCCGTAATGGTGGGCGTCTCCTTCGACTAGGGTTGCGGTATGCGTCCGATGCCGTCGTCCGACATGGTCAGCCTGATCTCGTTTCTTGCCATCTTGTTGATCTTTTTCAGCATCGATGTGCGTTCGAGGGTCTCGGCGTCTTCCAAGCCGTTGCAGCTTCGATTGTTCGAATGGGCATCCCGTATCGGAGGGATGGCCACCGCGCTGGCGTTGGCGCTGGGATGGGCTGACCTGTTCCTGCCGGATCGGAGCAGCCCTATACATGTGGCTTTCGTGGCGGTCCCCGGGTCCGTGGGGGTTCTGTGCGCCATCGTGCTGGGGCTGGAGATGCTCTGGCAGCGATGTGATTCGCGGTAGGCGGGTGTATTGACCGGCTCGGCGTCGGACGCCAAAGTATCGCCCAGTCCGAAGCACGCCGCCTTCAGGCGTGCCGTCCCCGAGGTGGGCTTCCGCGCCGGCTCCACCTCGGGGGCGACGTTCTTTCCGGCGCCAGGGCCGGGGGTCGTCATCTGGAACGGCTACGCCTTGACCTCGCGCAGGCGGCCGGTCTCCACTTCGTAGACGAACCCGCGTACCTGGTCGGTGTGCGGGATGAACGGGTCGGCCTTGATCCTGCCGATGGACTGCCGCACGTCCTCCTCCACATCGGTGAACGCCTCGGCCGACCAGTCGGGTTTGACCCCGGTCTCCTCCTGGATGGCGGCCTTGAAGGCGTCGTCGGTGAAGGTGAGCATGCCGCAGTCGGTGTGGTGGATGAGGATGATCTCGCGGGTGCCCAGCAGCCGCTGGCTGATGGCCAGGCTGCGCCGTTCGTCCGCGGTGACCACGCCTCCGGCGTTGCGGATGACGTGCGCGTCTCCTTCGCTCAGGCCGAGCAGCCCGTACGGGTTGAGGCGCGCGTCCATGCAGGCCACCACCGCCACCCCCTTGGCGGGTGGCAGGGGCAGGTCTCCCTTGTCGAAGGTGGCCGCGTACCGCTCGGCGTTGGCGATGAGTTCGTCGGTGACGCTCATGGGACCTCCTGCTGCGTCGATGGATGGGGCGGCACCGTGGTCAGGCCACGGCTTGGCTCAACGCCGCGGACAGGACGAAGTCGGCCACCGTGGTGGCGGCTCTGGGTGGACCCGCGGTGTTGAACACGTCGTGTCCGGCCCGGGGGAACCAGGCCAGTTGTGCCACGGGGAGGCGGCAGGCCCAGCTCCGGTTGTCGGTGACGGGCACGAGGGAGTCCTTGCCGCCGTGCACGAACAGGACGGGCACCCGGACCTGCTCGAATCGCTCGGCCAACTCCTGCCATGCCACCTCAAGCGCCCGGGGCGTTACGAGGGGCACGGGGGCCGCGGGGGCGGACGCGCCACCGGCCACCACGGGAAGATAGGAGAGGTCCATGCTGACGAGCCCGCCCGGCAACCGGGCCGCTCTGGGCCGCGGCCTGGTGAGCGGGGTGCCCGACAGGACCAGCCCCGCGTAGGGACCGGCGTTACGCGCTACGGCCAACGCGGCGGCGGTGCCGCCCAGCGAGTGCCCGCCCAGTACGAGCGGCATCCCGGACAACCGCCGCGCGGCGCGTTCGGCGAGCATCTCAACGGCACGTGCCGGTACGTCCAGGGACGACAGGTGTGGCGGCGCGTCGCGCTGGGCCTCGCCGACACCGTTGGTGGCCAGCACGCTGACCCGGCGTTCGTTGAGGGTCATGGCGAGCCGGTGGTAGCGATGGGAATCACCGGCTCCATGCAGGAAGATCAGCCCGGCCAGTGGACGGCGGGCGGGCCAGAAATGGTAGGGGATGCGGCCGGAGGGACCGTTGACGAAGGACATCGGCACTTCCGAGGAGTTCACGGCGCGCGAAGTCGATGCCTCGAACGCCTGATCTTCAGGACCGTGACAGACGTCGGCTTCGACACAGGGCGCTGGCGACGCGACAGAAGTCGACGTGTCCCCGGAAGGTGAGACGGGCCTGGCTCGCCATGACACGACCGTACTCCCCTATTTTGGGTTTTTCCAGCAGGGAATACCGCAATGCCGCTTCCCTACGGCGAACCATCCGCGCATCGCACCTTTTGCCGAGGGCGCACTCGTGGGCGTGCCAGGACCAGCAGGACGCCGATTCCCGAGATGGCCATGCCGAGGATCACGCTCGCGGTGAGGTCCTGGCCGAGGATGGGGACGGCGAGCACGGCCGTGACGGGCGGGACCAGGTAGAGCAGGCTGGTCGCGGCTCCGCCGGTGCCGCGTCTGAGCAGGACGAACAGCAGGAGGAGCGCCCCGATCGAGTTGACGACGGCCAGCCATGCGAGCGAGCCGAGGGCCTGCGCGGTGAGGGGTATGTGCAGTCCGCCGTACAGCATCGCCAGCGGGAAGGTGGTGAGGGTCGCGCCGAGGAGCTGGATCGTGGTGCCGGTCCGCAGGTCGACCGTCCGGCCGAACCGCTTCTGGTAGAGCGTCCCCGCGGCGAGCCCGGCGAGCGCCAAGCCCGTGTAGGCGTAACCCACCAGGTGGGCGCCGCCCGACAGGTTCTCGCTCACCGAGACCGCCACGCCCGCGAGGCCCAGGCCGAGCCCGGCCCACTGCCGCCGTGTCAGGCGTTCGGAGAACATCGGTACCGCCACGGCCGCCACGATCAGCGGGCAGGCGCTCAGGATCAGCGACGACAGTCCCGCCGGCACGCCTTGTCCCAGCCCGAAGAACACCCCGCCTAACTGCACCGTCTGCAACAGCACGCCGGTCGCCAGCAGGTGCCCGTATACGCGGAAACCGACCGGCCATGGCGCCCGGGTGACCACCGCTACCACGCCCAAGACGACGAGCGCGACCAGGAACCGCCAGGCGACCAGCGCCAGCGACGCCCCGCTGCGCGCGCCGATCGTCCCCGCCAAGTACCCGCTGCTCCAGATCGGTACGAACACCACTGGAAGAGCGGCCGCCGTGAAGCGGCCGCCCGGCTCCCTGGACACCGAGGTCACCGGAGGACGGTCAGGTTCCGCGGCGGGGTGTCAGGACGCGCTGGGCCAGTGCGTCCAGCAGGAAGCCGAGCAGACCGATGATCAGGATCACGGCCATGAGCCTGTCATAGGCGAGCTGGTCGCGGGCGTTGAGGACGGCATAACCCAGGCCGGAGCTCACCCCGAGCATCTCGGCGGGGACCAGGACGACCCAGGCCACCCCGAGCGCGAGACGCGGGCCGGTGAGCAGCTACGGGCGGATCGCCGGCAGCACGACCGTGGCCATCACCTCCCACCGGGTCGCGCCGAGCGAACGGGCGACCTGGAGGAAGGCGGGGTCGATGCCGCGCACTCCGGCCGTGGTGTTCAGCAGCACGGGCCAGACCGCCGCCATCGCGACCAGGAACACCACGGGCTGGTGTCCCACGCCGAACAGCGCGACCGCGACCGGCGCCCAGGCCAGCGGCGAGATCATCCGGGTGAACTGGAACAGCGGGCGGGTCGAGCGTTCCAGGCTCGGCAGCAGCCCGCACGACAGGCCCACGGGGATCCCCGCCGCGGCGGCGAGCGCGAGACCGGCGATCAGGCGCCACAGGCTGGCGGCGGCGTCCGGGAGCAGGGGTCCGTCCAGGACACCGCGCACGAGCGCGGGCAGCGCGTGCTGCGGCGCGAATCCGGTGAGGAGCGGGCTTCCGGCGCCCGCCACGGTGGTCAGCAGCCACCACGCGGCGAACGCGACGGCGATCGGGACCAGCCGCCACAGGACCGCGCGGGTGCGCGCCGTGGCCACGGAGGTGTCCGGGGCGGCGTGCGTGGTGGCGGGTGTCCTCTGGTCGATGGTCATCCGGTGCCGACCTCCTCGGTCCTGGTCAGGG
This sequence comes from Actinomadura sp. SCN-SB, assembly GCF_043906805.1. NCBI lineage: Bacteria > Bacillati > Actinomycetota > Actinomycetes > Streptosporangiales > Thermomonosporaceae > Actinomadura > Actinomadura sp. SCN-SB. Next base: position 16,480 of record NZ_JBIMPP010000011.1, read on the forward strand.
TGGCGGGCAGGCCGAACGCGGTGGGCCCACCGGAGAGCCGGATCGCGGCGCGGACGAACCGGTCGTCGACCAGCTCACCGTGGACGGCCGCCGGGTCGATGCCGGTCAGGAAGCCGCGGTCGACGTCCACCGGTGTGGTTCCACGCCACGACCCGCAGCGAGGGCATCATCCCGTACCGCAGCTGGATCGCGAACGGCATCAGCAGGTGCACGAAGTCGACCCGGTCGGCCACCAGCGCCTGGGCGAGCTCGGCCCAGGCGCGGAACCGCACGGGGCGTTCCACCCGCACGCCGAAGCGTTCGTACAGCCCGCGCGCGTGGGCGATCAGCAGCGGGGAGGCGTCGGTGATGGGCAGGTAGCCGATCCGCAGCGCCCGCCCGCCGGGACGGGCGGCGGTCGTGCGCGCGAGGGCGGTGGCGCCGCAGCCGAGGGCCAGTGCCGCGCCCGCTCCGATGCCCGCGCCCAGCAGCCGCCTGCGGTCGAGGCGTTCGGAACCGCCGATCGCGGGCCGTCCGGACGCGCCGCCCCGGTCACCGCCGTACTCGACACTGCCCTCGTCGAGGGACTCCAGCTCACCGCCCTCGCCGTGGGCAGCCGCCCGGCCGGTGACCGTCCCGCCCCGGCGTCCGCCGACCTCGGCTGACACGTTCCGCGCCGACGGCCGGGCTCAGCCGTCCGCCCACGGCGGTTCGCAGGAGCGGACGCGGTCGGCGTGGTCGTGGGGCCGAGCCGGCTTCCCGAGGCCGCTCCGACCACACCGTGGTGGTGTTGACACCGGGGAAGTACGCCGCCAGATGAACCTGCTTCGCAGCGGCCGCTGACGCGGGCATGGCGCTCCCAAGGACGGGCCGATGGATCGTCGGCCATGCCCGCGCGGGCCGCGTCAGCCGGAAGCGGTGGCGGGGGACGTCCGGAACAGGCCGGGACGGGCGATGGCCAGCTCGATCAGGCCGCCGGTGGCGAGCATCTCCAGCAGGAACGGATCGGCGGGCGGGACTTCGCGGGTCGTTCCCGTCGTCAGGTTGGTGAAGGTCCCTTCCGTGATGTCCACCCGCAGGCGGTCGCCGGTGCTCACCAGATCGGTGACATCCGGGACCTCCAAGGCGGGCAGGCCGATCTCGAAACAGTTCCGGTAGAAGGTGCGGGCGAACGTCGCGGCCACCACGCAGCCGATGCCGGTCGCCTGGAGGGCCTTGGTCGCGATGGCCCGGCCGGAGGACTGCCCGAAGTGCCGTCCCGCGACCACGATGTCGCCGGGCTCCACCTCCAGCGGGAACCTCGGGTCCAGATCCTCCAGCACATGCCTGACGATCTCCGACATGGGCTCGAAGACGTAGCGGGACTTCACCAGCCGGTCGGTGGGGATGTTGTCGCCGAACGTCCAGCAGCGGCCCTCGAAGACCATGCTCGTCCCTCTCATCGCGGCCCCGCCCGGTGTGCGATCTCGCGGGGATCGGTGATCTGACCGGTGACGGCGGAGGCCGCCACCGTCGCCGCCGAGGCCAGGAACATGCTGGCCTCGGGGCTGCCGTTGCGGCCGGGGAAGTTGCGGGCATGGGTGGAGATCATCGCTTCGCCCGGCGCCATCGCGCCCATGTTGGCGGCCTGGTTGGAGCCGGTGCTGGGCGGGAACCACGTCCCCCCGGCCTCGTGCAGCCGCCGCACCAGTCCCTCCCGCTCGGCCTCCGAGAACACCTCCCGGCTCGCGGGCACGAGATTGAGGCGCACGTCCGGATGGACGGCGCGCCCGTCCAGCACCTCGGCGGCCAGCCGGAAGTCCTCCAGCCGCCCGCCGCCGTGCCCGCCGAGCTCGGTCCACTGGACGGGGGTCCCGGCCAGGGCCTCCACGGGCTTGACGTTGCCGACCGTGGGCGGGCAGGCCACCTGCGGGCCGAGCCCCGTGACGTCGAACGACGCCACCTCGCAGGCCGCCCCCGGATCGCCGCGCTCGAACACGCCGTCCACGCCCAGCGCACGGGCCTGGGCCTCGGTCACCTCGTCGGGCTCCACGTACCCGCACTTGGCGCCGACGTCCACCGTCAGCAGCGGGAACAGCCAGCGATCCCAGAACGACAGCGCCTTGACGTAGGGGCCGCCGAACTCCAGCGCCTTGTAGACCTGGCCGCCCTCGCCCAGCTCGCCGACCAGCCACAACGCCACATCGCGCGTGGTGGCGCCCGGCCCCGTCCGGCCGTCGATCTCGACGCGGACCGTGGACGGCACCTTGAACCACGCCTTCCCGTACGGCATGACCGTCCCGGCGTGCGAGTCGTTGCCGAGGGCGACCGCGACCGCGCCCAGCACGCCGTGCACGGGCGTGTGGCTGTCGGACCCGACCACGATCGACCCGGGCCGCACCAGCCCGCGCCGCATCACCACGTTGTGGATGTTGCCGCTGCCGCAGTCGAACAGCCGGATGCCGTGGCGGCGCGCCCATTCCCGGTTGGCCTCCAGCACCACCGCCTGCCGCTCGGTCGCGGGCGCGAAGTGATGGTCGAACACCATGGCCACCCGGTCCGGACGCGGGATCGGCCTGCCGACCCGCTCGTCGAAGACCTTGGCGGTCAGGAAACCGCTGAGATCGTGCATGATCAGCAGGTCCACGTCCGCGACCACGATGTCCCCTGCCGTCACCGCCTTCTTCGCGCCGGCCCGCGCGAGGATCTTCTCGACGAAGGTCATGTGAGGCTCGGTCATACGGTGACCTCCCGGGGGTCGGTGATGACGCCGCGGACCGCCGAGGCGGCGGCGGTGGCCGGGCTGCTCAGATAGATCCGCGACTCGTAGGCGCCCATCCGGCCGCGGAAGTTGCGGTTGGCGGTGGACAGCGTGACCTCGCCGTCGGCCATCGCGCCGCCGTTGCCCGCGCACGCCCCGCAGCCGGGGTTGGTGATCGTGGCGCCCGCCTCCAGCAGCGTGGACAGGATGCCGTCGGCGGCGGCCCTCGACATGATCGTGGCGGACGCGGGGGTGACGATCAGCCGGACCCCTGGGGCCACCGTCCTGCCCTTCAGGTAGCGCGCCGCGACGGCCAGGTCGTCGTACTTGGCGTTGGCGCAGGAGCCGACGAACACCTGGTCGAGGCGGGTGCCCTCGACCTCCTCCACGGGGACGACGTTGTCGACGGTGTGCGGGACGGCGATCTGCGGCGAGAGCTCCCGGGTGTCGATCACCTCCTCCTGCCGGTAGACGGCACCGGGATCCGCCTGGAGCTCCACGTAGTCGTCCGGTGCGACACCGGCCTCGGCGAGGTAGGCGCGGGTGGTCTCGTCGGGCGGGACGAACGCGTTCTTGGCGCCCATCTCCATCGCCAGGTTGCACAGCGTCATCCGCTCCGACACCGACATCGCGGCCGGGTAGGAGCCGTGGAACTCGACCGAGCAGTAGGTGGCGCCGTCCGCCCCGAGGTCGCCGATCAGGCGCAGCATGATGTCCTTGGGGTGCACCCCGGCGGGCGGCGGGCCCTCGATCGTGATCTTGATCGATTCGGGGACCTTCATCCAGAGCCGCCCGGTCACCCAGGCCGCGGTGATCTCGCTGAAGCCGACGCCGGTGCCGAGCGCGCCCAGCGCCCCGTAGATGGTGGAGTGCGAGTCGGTGCCGATGATCAGCGCGCCCGGTCTGACATGCCCCTTCTCCATCAGCACGATGTGGGCGATGCCCGCGTTGACGTCGTAGAACGTGCGGATGCCCATCTTCTCGGCGAACTCGCGGCACAGCCGGTGGTCGGCGGCGGTCTTGGCCGAGTTCGCCGGCGAGATGTGGTCCATGACCATCGCGATCCGGTCCACGTCGTACAGCGTGCCGACGCCCATCCGCTCCAGCGTGCGGATGCACCGCCAGCTCGCGGTGTGGCTCATGTAGAGATCGGGGTAGGCGTCGACGATCCTCCCCGGTTCCAGCCCGCTCTCGCCCGAGGCCCGTTCCAGCGCCTTCTGCGCGAAGGTCCTGCTCATCGGGCGCCCCCCTTCGTCGTGGCGATGGTGTTCATCAGGTAGGGGATCAGCCCGCCGCTCTCCAGGATCGTCCGCAGGTTCTCCGGGTACGGCGCGAACGGGAACCGCTCGCCGTCCACCTCCACGACCCCGTCGGCGTAGTCCACCCGGACCTCGCCGCCCGGCACTCCCCCGTCGCCGTCGAAGGAGCCGGCGCGTTCCCTGACGGCCCGCGCCGCGCCGGGCGACTCGACCGCGACCAGCCCGGTGTTGATGGCGTTGCGGAAGAACACCCGCGAGAACGACGCGGCGACCACCGCGGTGATCCCCGCCCCGATCAGGCAGGTCGCGGCCTGCTCGCGGGCGCTGCCGCAGCCGAAGTTGCGGCCCGCGACCACCACGCGGCTCTCCCGCAGCCGCTCCTGGACGCGCGGCCCGAGCGGCTCGAACGCGTGCCCGGCCAGCTCCCGCGGGTCGATGCTGACCAGGTAGCGGCCCGGGATGATGACATCGGTGTTCACGTCGTCGCCGAAGACGACACTGGGCCCGCCCACGCGGTGCGTCCCGGCGCTCACGGGCTGGTCTCCTCAAGGAACCAGTCGGTCGGCACCTCGTGCCCGAGGCCCCGCTCCTCGGCCAGCGCCAGCGCGCGGGCGCAGACGGCGGCGAACTGGAGCCCCATCCCGGTGTTGTTGGCGAAGATCGTGGTCTCGTCCGGGGACGTGCGTCCCGGAGCCCGCCCGGCCAGCACCTCGCCCAGTTCGCGGATGTCGTCCCAGGACATCCGGCCGCGCTCGACCGGCCCGAGGATGTCGAACTGCTTGTCGTGGTGCACCTGCTCGCGGGAGAGCACCACGACCCTGTCGGCCTGGTCGAAGGTGGCGTCGTCCAGCTCGCGCCGGGTCGCGGTGCCGTCCGGGGACGTGATCGCGGTGACATGGGAGCCGGGTTCCAGCCAGCCGCCCTCGAAGCAGGGGTCCATCGCGGCCGTGGCGCAGGTGACGATCCGGCAGCCCTCGACCGCGCCCCTCGGCTCGTCCACCGCCACGATCCGGCGGCCGGTGCGCGCCGACCACTCCGCGGCGAACGTCTCCCGGTTGCGGCGGGTCGGGCTGTAGACGCGCACCTCCTCGATCTCCGGCCGGACCAGCAGCAGGCACTCCAGATGCGCCTGCGCCTGCCAGCCGGAGCCGAACATCCCGGCCACGGTGACGCCCTCCGGCGCCATCTCCCGGATGCCCAGCGCCGAGGTCGCGCCGACCCGCATCTTCTGGACGAAGCTGTCGTGGATGATCGCCAGCGGCTCCAGCGTCGTCATGCTGTAGAGCGTCACCAGGCCGACGTACGTGCCGCCGGGCGCGGCGGGGATGAGCCGCCGCCGCTTCTCCCCGGTGGGGAGCGTCTCCACACCGGCCATGTCGGACGTGATCCGCAGCGCCCACACCCCGCTGGCGGCGTTGCCGCCCTCCTGGGACTTGAACCGGAACCGGAAGCCGGGGTGGTCGGCGTCCTCGACGGGGAAATAGGTGTGGTTGCGGGGGCGGTTGGCGGCACGGCCCTCGGTCAGCTCGACGTACGCCGTCTCCAGCGCGCCGATGGTCTCCTCTGCGGTCAGCACCTTCTCCACGTCGGCGTTCGACAGGATTCTCACGATCGCGGCTCCCTGCTTCCGGTCAGTCTCTCGGCGCTTCCCGGTCCGACACGGACGGTGTCGGCGACGACCGCCCGGCCACCGCCGGGAAGGATGAGTTCGATGGCGACGGCCCCCACCGAGCCTTGCTCCAGCCGGACGTCCTCGCCCGGTGGCCGGTAGTCGCCGCCGGTGGACAGGTCGGCCTGGTCGATCCAGCGGACCTCGGCCTCCGTCCCGTCCGGGAACGCGGTGAGCGCCGGGAGGGCCGCGTACCTGAGCGCGGACTCCGCCGTACCGGCGGCGACGGCGCCGATCGCGGCGTCCAGCGCGGCCTCCAGCGCGCCTGTCGGTGAAGCGCCACCGGGGTCCGCGACGGTTCTCGCGGCGCGCAGCCAGTTGTGCCGGTACTGCCCGGTGACGTCGACCGAGACGGCATCGTCCTGGGCGCTCGCCGTGTCCACCAGCACCTCGGTGTAGCCACCGCGGCGCAGCGTCCGTTCGACGACCGAGACCCTGTCGGCAGGCGTCAGACCCGGCGCGACGGCCTGCCGCAGGGCCTCGTCCAGCAGTGCGGTGGCGTCGCGGATCAAGGCCGTCTCGTTCGGTGACGGCCGCAGCCGCTGCTCGCGGACGAGGCCGCCCAGCGGGCGCAGTTCCCAGCCGGGCAGCGCGCCGGTCAGCTCCGTCACCAGGGCGGCGGGCCACAGCGCCGCGTCGACCAGGCCGGCCACGCCGGGCTCCCGGCCGTCCAGCAGACCGGCCACCAGCGGGCCGAACGCCCGGCCGCTGTGCAGGTCGGAGACCTTCGACGTGCGCCGCATCCAGATGTGCACGCGCGGCGACAGCTTCGTCAGGAAGGACGGCTCGCCTTCCGCCGGGACCGCGACGACGCCCTCGTTCCAATAGATGCACAGGTTCGTCAGGTAACCGATGTCGTCCGACCGGTACACGTCGCCGTAGACGAGGGCGATGTCGATGCCGTCCGCGGCGAGCCTTTCCTGGAGCGTTCCCACGCGGGACGTCCACTCGGACTCGGGGATCTCGTCGTGGTCCAGGACCACCAGCCCGCGTTTCATGACGCCCCCTCCTCGGCGGTGGAGAACAGCTTGCGCTCGGTGCCGATGAGGATCTCGGGGCCGGTCGCGGTCACCGTCACCGGATCGCCCAGCACGTGGTAACCGGCCAGGGGCGTGTAGGTGTTGGGATGGATGATGAACACCGCCCCTTCGGGCAGGACGGTCTCGTTGCCCTCGATGATCGGTGTCTCGTCCAGGTGAAGCCCGTGCCCGTGCCCGCGGACGCGGGTGTACTGGCTGGTGCAGTACTCGCCGTACCCGTACTTGCGGAAGACGTCGTTCTGCGCCTTGGCGACCTCGTGCGCCGTCACCCCGGGCCTCACCACCGAGAGGCCCGCCTCCACCGACTCGTTGAACAGGTCGAACGAGCGCCGCTGCCCGTCGCTGGGCGTGCCGACCACGGCCGACCGGCAGATCTGCAGCCAGTAGCCGTCCATCTGCGGGGTCAGCTCGGTGCGGACCATGTCGCCGTCCTCCAGCAGGCGGGGACCGGGCGGGGTCATGCCGCGCACCTCGTCACCGCCCGAGGCGATGAGCATGAAGTTGTCCTCGGCGCCCCGCCGCTTGATCTCGGCCTCCACCTCCGCGACGATCCGGTACTCGGGCAGCCCGGGTTCCAGCACGTCCACGAACGCGCGCCAGCCCGCCTCGCAGACCTCCGCGCTGCGCCGCATCCTGGCCAGCTCCCAGTCGCTCTTGACCAGGCGGACGCCGTCCATCAGGGCGGTCGCCGACACGATCTCGGTGCCCGGCAGGGCCTTGCGGAGCGCGTCGTCGAGAAACGCGGGAAGCAGTTCGAGGTGGGCGACGCCGAGCCGCCGGGGGGCCAGGTCACGCAGCCGACCGGTCAGCTCGGTGTCCTCGGGGAGCGCGATCGTGGTGCAGTCGGTGACCCAGCCGGCGGCGGTGATCGCGGCGGCGTCGGCATGCCGCACCGTGAACGCGCACGGGTCTCCGGACGCCGGCAGCAGCGCCAGCGCCACGCTCCCCTTCACCGGCGCGTCGGTCAGGTAGCGGACGTTCTCCCGCCGCCATCCGGGCGCGAACGCCAGCAGGACGTCCAGGCCCTGCTCGCCCATCGCGTCGCGAACGCGGCGGTAGCGGTCATCCCGCTCGCGCAGATCCTCCGGCGTCATTCGGCTGCCTCCTCCATGCGGATGAAGTCGCGGGTGACCTCTTTCTCGATCTCGAACAGCCGGTCGTCCTCGGGCACCCGCGGATGCGGGATGTCGATGGGCAGATCGAGATGGGTGGTCGCGGGCCGTGCGGTGACCACCAGCATCCGGGTGGACAGGAAGACCGCCTCCCGGATGTTGTGCGTGACGAAGATGATCGTGCGGCCGGTGGCCTGCCAGATCCGGATCAGCTCCATCCGCAGCTTGCGGGCGGTGATCTCGTCCAGCGCGGAGAACGGCTCGTCGGCCAGCAGCAGGTCCGGCTCGATCGCCAGCCCCCGGGCCAGCGACACCCGCTGCCGCATCCCGCCCGACAGGCGCAGTGGGTAGTACTCGCCGAACTCCCGCAGGCCCACCAGGTCGAGATAGCGGTCGACGCGCTCCTCGGCCTCGTCCCTGGGCACCTTCAGCTCGTCCAGCGGCAGCCGGACGTTGTCGCGGACGGTACGCCAGTTCAGCAGCCGGGGATCCTGGAACACCACGCCGATCTTCACCGCGGACCGCGACCGGCGGCTGATCGTGGTGCCGTTGATGGTGATCCGGCCGGAGGTGACGTCGTCCAGCCCGTTGATGATGTTGAGCAGGGTGGACTTGCCGCAGCCGGAGGGCCCCAGGATGGACAGCAGCGCGCCGTCCTCGACCCGCGCGCTGAGGTTGTCGATCACTCGCAGCGGCGGCTCGCCCTCCCGCTTGAACTCCTTGGAGAGGTCCTCGATGGTGAGGTACGAATCGGACACGGTGCTCCCTCCTAGCCCTGCACGCTCGGCCGCCAGCGGGTCAGATAGACCTCGATCGGCTTGAGCACCACGTACTCGATCAGCAGCAGGACCACGGTGAACGCGATCGTCCAGGCCAGCACCTGGGTCATGTTGAACAGGCCGAACCAGTAGTGCAGCTGGTAGCCGACACCGCTGGACAGGCCGATCAGCTCGACCACGGTGGCGATCTTCCAGGCGGTGCCCAGCGCGTACCGCAGCGCCGCCAGGATGTACGGCACCAGCTGAGGGATCACGATCTTGCGCAGGATCGAGGAACGGGAGAAGTGGAACGCCTCGCCCATGTGGACCAGCGAGGTGTCGATCGCCTTGACGCCCTGCCAGATGTTGATCGCCACGGCGGGGGTGGCGGTGACCCCGATCGCGATGATCGCGGCGAAGTCGTTCAGCCCGAACCACAGGATGGCCAGGATGCCGTAGACCACCGAGGGCACGGTGAACGCCACCATCACCCAGGAGTCCAGGAACTGCTCGCCGAACCTCGACAGCCCCATGATCAGGCCGATCATCAGGCCGGCGAGCACCGCGATCGCCATCCCGGCGACCACCCGCAGCACCGTCTTGTAGAGGTGGAAGTAGGTGGCGCCGTCCTGCACGTTGCGCCACAACGCCTCGCTCACGTCCACCGGGCCGGGCAGGACGCTCTCGCTGAAGAACAGCGACAGCACCCACCAGAGGGCGACCAGGCAGACCAGCGACAGCGCCCGGCGGCGCAGGCTCTGCATGGACCTCCGGGGCGGTGGCGCGATCTCCCCCAGCGCGGCCTTGGCGGGCGCGTCGCTCGCGAGCGGATCGTTCACCCCCGCCTCCGCGCGGTCGGCGGTCGCGGCGCCTTCCTTCGTCAGCAGGCCGTTCACCCTGTCGCGGGCGGCCTGACCCGGAGCGGTGCGCGTACGCCTCACGTTCATGACGGCGTCACCTGGAGGTCGGTGCGGAACAGGCCCTTGGGCACCTCGGACACGAACGCGTCCTCACCCAGCACCGGGATCAGCCGCTGGATCAGCGTGGTCTCCGCCTTGACCTGGGCGTCGTCCCACTTGGTGATGTAGCGGCTGCCGACGCGCTGCTTGAGCATCGCGGGCGCCCTCGGGTCGTCGATCTCGATCTGCTTGGCGTAGGAGGCCCAGATCGCGTCGTCCTTCTGCAGGAAGGCCAGCGAGTCGGCCAGCGCGCCGGAGAACGCCTTCAGAACGCCGCAGTGCTCCTTCGCGTAGTCGTCGTTGGACGCGAGCGTGACATGGCCGGGCGGGCGGCCGAACTTCTTGGTGTAGTCGTCGGCCATGTCCGAGAGCGCCCGGTACTTGCCGGAGAGCAGCGCCTTGACGGTGGCGGTGGTGCCCACCAGCGCGGCGTCCACCCGGCCCTGGTCCAGCAGCCCCAGCAGCGCCGAGTCGGGCGCGTCCAGGATGTCCACGTCCTTGCCGAGGTTCTCGATCCCGTAGGTCTCCCGGGCCACCACGGACTGGATGCCGAACGTGGCGCTGCTCCGGCCGCCGAAGGCGCCCAGCTTCTTGCCCTTCAGATCGGCGAAGGACGTGATGGGCGAGTCCTTGCGGACGAAGACGATGTTGGACGGGCCGGTGAGCACGTTGAAGATCACCGTGCCGCGGCCCCGGGCCCGTGCCACCGCCATCGCGGTGAGCCCGCCGAACCCGATGTCCACCACCTTCTCGCCGATGGCGGCGTGCAGGCCGGCGGGGTTCTGGAACTTCTTGATGTCGAGTTTGAGCTTGTACTTGTCGTCGAAGCCCTGGTTCTGCATCACGAAGGTGATCAGGTCCTGGGCGCCGGGCTGCACGCCGAGCCGCACCGTCTGGGTGCTGCCCGGCAGGCCCTCCGTGCAGGCCGTGGCCGCGCCGCCGCCCGCTCCCCCCTCACCGCAGGCGGCGAGGGCGGTGGTGGTGAGGCCGAGCGCGCACAGCGCCGCGAGGCCGGCCCGTAGCCGAGTGAAGTACCTCATGAGCGTTTCCTTTACGTCGGGCCGGGGCGCCGTCCGGTCATCGCGTGACCCGCGTGAGCGGGCGAGGCGTCCCGTCGGGGTGGTCTGACGAGTACGGATGAGGGACGAGGGCGTGGCGGGAGACGCCGTGTGCGACGTAGCGCGAAAGCGTGAGAGGGCCGGCTAGCCGGAGCGGTCCGCCTTGAAGTGGGTCGTGGCCGCGTCGTAGACGGACGCGAGCGTCTCGTGCAGGACCTCCCGGTGCTCTGGGGGAAGGTCGTTGATCAGGTCCTCCATGATCTTGCCGAGCGCCAGCTGCCCGGCCGTGCACGCCGAGCGCCCGAGATCGCTCAGCTCGAGATGGCGTTGCCGCCGGTCCTGGGGCGCGGGCCTGCGGATGAGCAGCCCGCGGCGGACGAGTCCGTCGAGGCTCTCCGACACCGTCGGCAGCGTCAGGTTCCCGTACGAGGCGAGCTCGGCCAGGGACGTCGTCCCCTTGCTCACCCGGTAGAGCAGCCGATGCTGGCGGTAGGTCAGCGGAATATCGAGCTGGCTGAGCACTTTGTTGGTCAGCCGATTCAGACGTGCCGCCACTACGACCAATAGATGAGCGGTCGGATCTATCTCGGGAATCTGCTCGTCATCGGTCACGAATTCCACGCTCCAGTGGCCGCCATGGGCGATACTTAGGGACCCATAGTGATCCGCGCCACGAGCGCTGTCAAGAGTGTGCCGCCCAGATACTTCGGTACCCATAGTGTCGGGGTGGGCGGTGGACCGGGTCACCCGCCACCGGGGGCGATCGCCGCCCGGTGGCGGGCCGGTATCAGATGGTGACCCTCAGGATCGGGTCGACAGGATGCGGCGGGCCATGCGGATCACGGCCTCGTCCACCATCCGGCCCTGGTCGTCCAGCAGAACGCCGGAGGAGGAATTCTCAAAGCGTTCGACAAGGGCGCGGGCCTTTTCCACCTCTTCCGGAGAGGGGGTGAACACCTCGTGCACCACGGCCACTTGGGCCGGGTGAATGCAGGCCCTTCCGTAAAAACCGAGACGGCGCAGCGCCTCGGTGGAGCGGCGCAGGAATTCGGTGTCCCGGAATTCCGTGCTGACCGGAGCCATCGGCGGGGCTATTCCGGCGGCGGCCGAGGCCAGCACCACCTGGGACCTGGCCCACAGGAGCTCGCGTTCATCCGGGCTCGGGTCAACGCCCAGGTCGGCCCGTAGGTCGGCTTCGCCCAACTGGAGGCGGACGACCCTCGGGGCCGCCGCCAGCGCGGGTGCGTCCAGCACCGCCTTGGCGCTCTCTATCAGCGGGGTCAACACCATCCAGGGGGCGTCGGACAACACCCGGTCAAGGGCCGCTATTTCCGCCGGAGTTTCCGCCTTGGCCAGGCACAGGCCGGTGACCGCGGGAAGGGCGACCGCGCGGGCGTCTTCCAGGCCGCGTTCGCCGGGATTGATCCGCACCCAGATTTGCGGCCGAACGGTGTCGGGCAGCCCTTTCAGCCACTCGGCCACCTGCTCCCTGGCCCGTTCCTTGGCATGGAGCGGGACGGCGTCCTCCAGGTCGACGATGAGGGAGTCGGCGCCCCTGTCCAGGGCCTTGGCCAGCATGGCCGGCCGATCGCCGGGCACGTACAGCGCCGACCTCGTGAGCTCAGTCATGGGCGTACGGGCGGGACAGGTAGCGGCCGATCCGGGATCCGGTGACCTTGCCGTCCGACAGGACGCGATGGCCCCGGACGAACGTGTCGGTGACACGGGCCGTCAGCTCGAAGCCCTCGAACGGCGTGTACTCCTGCGTGGACTCGGAGTCGGCCGCCCGCACCGTCCAGGTGTGGTCCGTGTCGACCAGGGCCACGTCGGCGTCGTAGCCGGGCGCGATGGTCCCCTTGCCGCGCAGGCCGTACCGCCTCGCGGGGTTCCAGGACGTCAGAGCGGCGATACGCCCGTACGACAGCCCCCGCTTGCGCCCTTCGCCCACCATCCCGGGCAGCAGGTACTCGGCGCCGCCGAAGCCCGACTTGGCGAGGAACACGTCGTCCCTGGGGTCGCCGAACTTCATCTCGTCCCGGCAGCAGGCATGGTCGCTGACGACCCAGTCGACCGTCCCGTCCAGGACGTACTCCCACAGCGCCTCGACGTCCTCCCGGGGACGCAGCGGCGGGTTGACCTTGCCGCCGATGCCGGACGCGGTGTCGATGTCGGCCAGCAGGTGCCCGACGGTCACCTCGCGGCGGAAGTCGATGTGCGGGAACGCCCGCGACATCCGCACGGCGGCGTCCACGGCCTTGCGGGACGACAGGTGCAGCAGGTTGATGGTCGGCAGGCCCGTCTCGTGCGCCAGGTAGGCCGCGATGGAGACGGCCAGCCCCTCCGAGTGCGGCGGGCGGGACGCGCTGTAGGCGGCCAGCCCGGTGAGGTCGCCGGCCTCCTCCACCAGCTTGGTGTAGGCCGTCATGATCTCGGCGGTCTCGCAGTGCAGCGACACCGAGATCTCGTCCGCCAGTTCCGGGAACCGCTCGCGGGCGGCCTGGGCGCCGCGCATCACGAACTCGAAGTGCGCGTAGTCGTAACGCTCGCCCTCCGGGATCATCAGGAACGAGCTCTGGTCGGACGAGCGGCCGTGCAGCCCGTGACCGCCGTAGAACATGAAGATCTTGAACGAGGTGACGCCGTGCCGCTCGATGAGGTCGGGGATCTCCTCGATGTGGCGGCTGGACATGGGCGCCAGGTGGAAGGCGTAGTCGACGTGCGCCCGTCCCCGCGCGGCCTCCAGCACCTCGGGGAAGAAGTCGGCGTAGTCGCCGCCCTTGTTGAGGTAGTACTGGCCGGTCCGCATGTAGGTGATGGCCGAGGTCACCCCGCCCTGCGCGCAGGCGCGGCTCTCGGACACGGTGTCGTCGGCGAGCGGGTTGTAGATGCCCCAGTGCTGGTGGGCGTCCACCACCCCGGGGAACGCCAGGCGGCCCTTGCCGTCGACCACCTCGGGGACGCCGTCGACCGGGATGCCGGGCGCGACCGTCACGATGCGCCCGTCGGCGATGCCGATGTCGGCGGGGGCCGGGTCGTCGGCGTCGTGGGTGACGACCCGGACGTTCTTGATCACAAGGTCGTGGGTGCTCACGGGGTCTCCTCCAGTTTCGCGGCTGCGAGCCCGGTCAACGGGCCGAGCAGGGATGCGGCGGCCCGCGGGAGCCCTTCCAGCTCGCGCACCCGCCGGACCACCGTGGCGGCGGCGTCCTCCGGCAGCCACCCGGCGGTGTTGTCGCCGAACTTGCGGATCAGCTCCGCGTCGGACAGGGGACGGTCGGGGCCGCCCCGGTTGGTGAGGACCTCGTGCCGCCACACCCGTCCCTCGGTGTCCCGGACGGTCAGCACCGCCGGGAACCGCATCGGGAAGATCTCGGTGCATCGCTCGTCGGCCACCACCTCGACCCGGGCCATCAGGGCGCGGCGGCGCGGGTCGCGGGCCAGCTCGTCGGTGTAGTCGGTCAGCGCGGCGCCCAGCCCGCCCCCGCCCAGCAGCCCGACCGCCACCGCGTACGGGCCGCTGAACTGGGCCTGGTAGCCGGTCTCCGGGGCGCGCTTGACCTCGATCGGCTGCCCGATCGTCCGGATGACCGGGGCCGGGACGCCCAGCGTCACCGACTCGACCTTCTCCGGCGGCAGGCCCTTCTCACGCAGCGCGATCGCGGCGTCCACGGCGGCGTGGGTGAAGTGGTTGGCCGGATACGGCTTGAAGAAGATCCCCGGAACGTGCCACTCGGTGCCGAGACCGCCGGTGATCTCCTTGGCGTCGAACCGGCCGCGCAGGAACGCCTCGAAGAAGCCGAACCGTCCCTCCAGCACGGTCGGCGGACCGGTGAAGCCGCGCCGTACCAGGTCGGCGGCCGTGACGGCGGAGTGCGCGGCCCAGCCGCAGTGCAGCCGCTTGACGGTGCCGCCGGTCCGGTTGGCCTCGATCAGCCCGGACGCCATGGACGCGGCGACGCCCAGGCAGTCCAGCAGCCGATCGCGCGGAAGCCCCATCAGGACACCCGCCGCGACGGCCCCGCCGAGGGCCCCGCAGATCGACGTGGCGTGCTGCCCGTGCTCGAAGAAGATCGAGTTGCCCGCCTCGGGGTCGTAGCCCGCCATGCCGATCCGGACGCAGATCTCAAGGCCGAGGGCGACGGCCCTGATGAGCTCCCGTCCGTCCGCGCCGGACACCTCGGCGGCGGCCAGCGCGGCCGGGACGACGCACGCGCTGGGGTGCAGGACGGACGGCAGGTGCGTGTCGTCGTAGTCCAGCGAGTGCGCCAGCACCCCGTTGGCGAGCGCGGCCTGCGCGGCCGGGACCTTGTCCGGGCCGCCGCCGACGACCTGGGCCTGCGCGGCGCCGCCCTGGTCGCGGACGTACTCGACGATGGCCCCGCTGGTGGGAAGGCCCTGCGAGGCCACGCACAGGCCGAGGATGTCCAGCACCCGCCAGCGGACGCTGTCCACGACCTCCGGAGGCAGGTCGTCGAAGGTCGTCTCGGCGGCGAACCGCGCCAGGACGACGGCGAGGGGCTCCTGCTCACCCATCGGCGCCCTCCCCGGTGCGGCCCACGAGGGCGAGCGGCCGGACGGGCGACCCGGTGGCGCCGACCAGCGGCAGCGGCGACAGCACGAACGTGAACTCGTGCACCCCGGCGGCGGCCAGGCCCTCCAGGTCGAGCGTCTCGATGATGTAGATGCCGGACTCCACCAGCAGCACCCGGTGGGCGGGCAGCAGGCTGTGGCCCTGGCCCGGCGGGAGGCACTCGAACGCGATGGTGTCGGCCCCGGCGGCGTGCACGTCGCGGCTCGCCAGCCAGCGCGCGCCGTCCTCCCCCACACCGGGGACGCCGCTGTCGGCGCCGACGTAGGTGGCGGGGTCCGGCGCGTCGAAGAGACGCCCCCAGCCGCTGCGGATCAGCACGACGTCGCCCGCACCCGGCGGGGTGCCCTGCCGCTCCACCGCCCGGTCGAGGTCGGCCGGGGTGATCTCGTAGCCGGGTTCGCAGGAGTCCAGCCCGAGCGCGGCCGGCACGTCCAGCAGCACACCACGGCGGACCATCGGCTCGATGGTGTGCACGCCGTGTTCCAGGTACCGGCCGCCCACGCCCGCCTGTGCCGCGTCGGCGCCGCCATGGAGCCGCCCGTCCTGGGACACGTGCGCCAGCGCGTCGATGTGCGTGCCGACATGCGTGCCCATGACGAGCATGTCGTTAGCGGCCGACGCTCCGTCCGCGCGGACCCGGTCGCCGTGCCTGCGCGGCAGCGTGTGCCAGTACGCCGGATGGTTGGGCGACTGCGGCATGCCGATGAACAGCGGGCGGCCCAGGTCGTGCACGTCCACGCCGCCGCGCAGCGCCTCCAGGAGCGGGTCCGCCGGGCCGCCGTGTCCGGCCCGTGGGAGCGCCCGCGTCGTTTCACTCACGTTCGTCTCGATTCTCGGTCGCTTGCGTTCATGCCTGCCACGGGCTCATGCCACGACGCGCCGCTCACGCAGCGCGTCGACCTCGGCCGAGGCCATTCCCAGCTCGCCGATCAGCACCTCGTCGGTGTCGGCGCCCGGCCCGCGGCCGGAGAAGCGGATGCGGCCCGGTGTCTCCGACATCCGCCACAGCACGTTCTGCATGAGCAGCTCGCCCAGGTCGGGGGCGGGGACCCTGGTCAGCATCCCGGTCTCGGCGGACCCGCCAGGATCGTCGCGATGTCGATGACCGGAGGCCCTGCAGGGGGCCGTCCCGGGGCTCGCCGATCTCGCCGCTCATCCGGTGGTCTCGGCGTCCCGCTCGCGGGCGCCGTCGATCGATCCTGGGCTGGCGGGTTGGCGGGTGGTCACACTTCCTCCAGAGCGATGCGCGGCGGCCGGGCCGGAGCCATGCCGGCCAGGCCGTTGTTCGGGTTCTTCTCGCCCCATGGCCCGTAGGTGATCCTCATGCAGTGAGCGGCCCCCCGAAAACCTAAAGGTCTGACTTTTCGGCAGTCAAGCCCTTGTGCGGGCGAGATATTCCGCTTAGCGTAACGGCGTTCCAATCCCCAACGGAAGGGGTGGTCGATCCGTGGACCAGAACGCGCCTCCCGCGGAACCCGCCTACCGGGCCCTCGCGCTCCAGACGAGGACCGAGGCCGTCAACGGCCTGTCGCCCGCCGAGGCGCGCGAGGCGATGGCCGCGTCCATCGCCCGGATCGGCGCCGAGGTCGCCGCCGCCAAGCGCTGGGTCGGCCCCGACCTGCGGCTGGTCGTCCTGCCCGAGTACGTGCTCAGCGGCTTTCCCATGGGCGAGCCGATCGAGCGCTGGCGGGACATGGCCGCGCTCGCCCCGGACGGACCCGAGTACGAGGCGCTGAGCGGCGTGGCCGCGAGCGAGGGCGTGTTCCTGTCCGGCAACGCCTACGAGACCGACCCGAACTTCCCCGCCCTGTACTTCCAGGCGTCCTTCGTCATCGACCCGTCCGGCGAGGTGGTGCTGCGCTACCGGCGCCTGCACTCGCTGTACTCGCCGTCCCCCTACGACGTGTGGGACCGCTACCTGGACCTGTACGGCATGGACGCGGTGCTCCCGGTCGCGCGGACCCGGATCGGCAACCTGGCCTGCGTCGCCTCGGAGGAGATCCTCTACCCGGAGCTCGCCCGCGCCCTCGCGCTGCGCGGCGCCGAGGTGTTCTGCCACTCCACGTCCGAGGTGACCAGCCCCGCCCTCACCCCCAAGGGGATCGGGCGGCGCGCCCGCGCCATCGAGAACCTCGCCTATGTCGTGTCCGCCAACAGCGGCGGGCTGCGCGGCATCCCGATCCCCGGCGACTCCACCTGCGGCGGCTCCGAGATCCTCGACTTCGAGGGACGGGTGCTGGCCGAGGCCGCCGGCGGCGAGAGCATCGTCGCCCACGCCGAGCTCGACCTGGCCGCGCTGCGCCGCACCCGTGTCCGTCCCGGCATGGGCAACCTGCCGTCCCGCGTCAAGACCGGCCTGTGGGCGGAGGAGTACGCCCGGCACGACGTCGAACGCCCGAACGGCCTGGACGGCGCCGCCCCCGAACGCGCGTGGTTCACCCGCAGGCAGCGCGAATCGATCGCCCGCCTGACCGACGACTCCTGACAGAGGGGAACGGGAACACCGATGGGATCGCTCCGCGAGGACATGCCGCTGCTCGCCCGGCACGAGGGCCGGTGGAAGGGCACCTACACCTACGTCGACGCCGAGGGAACGGTCACCGACCGGCACGAGTCGCTGCTGACCTGCACCCTCCCCGAGGGACAGGACCACGACTACCACCAGGTCAACGAGTACACCTGGCCCGACGGCCGCACCGAGACGCACGTCTTCCCCGGCGTCTACCAGGGCGGCGGACGCTGCGTGTTCGACACCGACCGGCTGCGCGGCGAGTTCTGGCAGCTCGACGACCAGGTCATCTACCTGACCTGGATGTACAAGGCCGAGGGCGAGGACCTGCGGCTGTTCGAGCTGATCCACCTCAGCGCGGACGGCCGCACGCGCAACCGGGTGTGGCAGTGGATCCGGGACGGCGTCTGCTACCAGCGCACCCTGATCAACGAGACCAGGATCACCTGATCATTCCGAGGCCCGCCGGGCGAGCGCGCGGGTGCGGTCGATGCTGGTGTAGGTCTCGCGCAGGTTCTCCAGGTGGGCGTGGCACGCCTCGCGGGCGCCCTGCTCGTCGCGCGCCTCGATCCGGTCGAGGATGTCGCGGTGGTCGCGGTCGACGCCGTACCAGAACCGGTCCGGGGCGTCCTGGCGCAGGAACCGCTCGTTGAGCACCCGGAACACCGGCTGTGTGAGGACCTCCAGGAACGGGTTGTCCGCCAGCTTCAGCAGGACGGCGTGAAAGTGCCGGTTCGGGGCGAAGATCTCGGCGGGGTCGACGGAGCCCGGGTCGAACAGCGAGCCCCGCAGCTCGGCCCGGCCCTCGTCGTCCGCGCGGACGGCGGCCAGCCCGGCGGCGGGCACCTCCAGCATCTCCCGGATCTCCAGCAGCCTGCCGACCGTGATCCGGGTGTCCGAGGCGAGCAGGTTGAGGCTGGTCGCGAGGTACTCGGTGATCTGGCCGGGCTGCGGGTAGGCCACGAAACTGCCACCCGCCACGCCGCGCGTGGTGGTGATGAGGTTCTGGCTCGCCAGCAGCCGCAGCGCCTCGCGCACGGTGCTGCGGCTGACCCCGTGCTCGGCCGACAGCTCGGGCTCGACCGGCAGCCGGTCGCCGGGCTTGTACTCCCCGGCGAGGATGCGGTCGCGCAGTTCGGCCGCGATCCCGGCGTAGGCGGGGAGCGGGGCGGTCGGCCGGTCGGGTCCTCTGGCGGCGGTCACACTGATCATCGTAAAGGTCAGACTTTCCAGCGGCCAGGCATTGACGCGCCCGCCCCGCACTCGGCAAGCTCTCTATAACGCAATACGGAATCTCATTCCGATAATCGGAACGTGGAGGTGACTCGTGGCGCTGTCCCCGGGCGGTGCGCCGCTCACCATGGCCGGTGGCGTGCGCGAATTCGCCGCCGCCACGCCGGGCACCGTCGCGGTGATCGAGGGCGAGCGCGGCCTGACCTACCGGGCGCTGGACGACCGCGCGAACCGGCTGGCGCAGGCCCTGCTCGGCCGTGGGTTGCGTCCCGGCGACCGCGTCGCCGTCCGGCTCGGCAACCGCCTGGAGTTCCCCGAGATCATCGCCGCCGCCGCCAAGGCGGGGCTGGTGCTCGTCCCCATCGGGACGCGCCTCACCGACGCCGAGTCGGCCTACATCCTGGAGCACTCGGGAGCCCGCGCCCACATCTCCGACGTCGAGCCTCCGGTGCCGGCCGACGTCGTCCTCCAGATCGGCGGGACGGGCGCGGCCTCGTACGAGAAGGCCCTGGAGGACGCGGCGCCCACCGACCCTATGGTGCCCGTGGACGAGAACGACCCGTGCTGCGTCTACTACACGTCCGGGACGACCGGTAAGCCGAAGGGCGTCCTCAGCAGCCACCGCGCCCGCACCCTGATGTGCTACCTGTCCGCGATGGAGTGGGGCCTGGGCGCGCGCCGCGTCAGCCTCGCCATCGCGCCGATGTACCACGGCGCCGGGATGGTGTTCGACTACGCCCCCATCGTCGCGGGCGGCACCGTGGTGATGCTGCCCAAGTGGGATCCCGAGCACATGCTCGCGCTCGCCGGGAAGCACCGCGCCCAGTCCGCGTTCCTCGTGCCCACACACGCGCAGGCGCTCCGCGCGTCGGACGCCGTACGGCGTTACGACGCCTCAAGCCTCGACACCCTGTACTTCAACGCCGCCGCCCTGCCCGCCGCCCTGAAGGAATGGGTGATGGAGGCGTTCCCGCACGCCGGGGTGCACGAGCTGTACGGCTCCACGGAGGCCGGCGTCGTCACCAACTGCCGTCCGCATGACGCCGACCGCACCGGGTCGGTGGGCCAGCCCTGGTACATGACGGAGATCCGGGTCGTCGACGAGGCCGGGAACCCCGTCGGCCCCGGTGAGCGCGGCGAACTGTTCAGCCGCTCCCCGTTCCTGATGAACGGCTACCTGGACGACGAGGCCGCCACGGCCGCGTGCACGACCGACGACGGCTTCCTCACCAGCGGCGACATCGTGGTGCGGGACGAGGACGGCTTCGTCTACATCGTCGACCGCAAGAAGGACATGATCATTTCCGGCGGCGTCAACATCGCGCCCCGCGAGGTGGAGGACGTCGTACGGGAGTATCCCGGCGTGGCCGACTGCGCCGTGGTCGGCCTGCCCGACGAGCGGTGGGGCGAGCGGGTCGCCGCGTTCGTCGTCCCCTTGCCGGGCGCCTCCATCGAGGCGGACGCGCTGGAGGCGCACTGCCGCGAGCGCCTGTCGGGCCCGAAGGTGCCCCGCGGCATCGAGCTTGTGGACGCCCTTCCGCGCAACGCCGCGGGCAAGATCCTCAAACGCGAGCTGCGCGACCGCTGATCACCATTCCGCTCATCTGAAAGAGGTATCCGTTGCGACCCCATGTTGAACTCATCCAGGAGGGCGACTACATCTGGCACGCCGCCGAGCTGGTCGGCGGCGAGGGCCGGGCCAGCGAGCGCCGGTTGTCGGTGGACGAGGAGGACGGCTCGTGCTCGCTGCGGATCGACTTCCACACCGACTGGGGACGCGGCCCCGGCATCCACCATGCCAACACCGAGTACTACGTCCTCGAAGGATCGATGACCTACAATGGGAAGGACATCGGCAAGGGCGGCTACGTCTACGCGCCCAAGGGCGTCCCCACCGAGGCCATCACCTTCAGCGAGGGCTCCCGGATCCTGCACTACCGCGAGTACGGTGACGCGGGCTTCGACCCCGTGGAGAACACCAAGGCGCCGCGCTGGAAGGACGCCCGCGAGGACGTCATCGTCATCGACAGCGAGGCGATGACGTGGGACGCCGTCCCCAACCCGGGCCCCATGCCCGG
Source organism: Actinomadura sp. SCN-SB (assembly GCF_043906805.1). Lineage (NCBI taxonomy): Bacteria > Bacillati > Actinomycetota > Actinomycetes > Streptosporangiales > Thermomonosporaceae > Actinomadura > Actinomadura sp. SCN-SB. Next base: position 37,465 of record NZ_JBIMPP010000011.1, read on the forward strand.
CCTGTTCATCAAGTATCTGCACGTGGACCCGGTGACCGGCTTCTACACCCGGCTCGTCCACGCCCAGGAGGGCTGGACCGACCACCGCCTCGCGCACCACCCGTGCTACGAGGAGGCGTACACCGTCCAGGGCCACATGGAGTACAACTTCGGCACCCTGGACCTCGGCACGTACTTCTTCCGTCCGGCCCGCGTGAAGCACGGCCACTTCACGAGCATGGAGGGCGGCGCCACCTGGCTGCTGCGCTCGGACGGCGAGCTGTTCAACTGGTACACGCAGTCGGAGTGGGTCCGCTGGGGCGGCGAGGCCATCAACTACGGCCCCGGCGGCGGGCGGATGCGCTGGTCGATGTCGTCCCACGACCTGGGCGTCGGCAGCCCGGGACGCAGCGAGCGCGACCTGGCCGACCTGCAAGCGTCCGTCCAGTACCAGCGCGACCAGGGCGAGATCGACGAGGACTACGTGCAGCACGGCACGGGCACCGACAAGAGCCTGCTGGCCATCGCCAAGGCCCTCGACGCCGCCCGCCTCCAGGACGGCCACGGTCACGACCACGAGCACGACCACGACCACGACCACGGGCCCGTGGACGCCGACTGGGGCGCCGACCCGGCCACCCTGGAGCACCCCGGCGACCGCACCGACGACCTCGCCCATGTCTGGGGCGCCGGCCGCGTCTGGAAGCAGGGCGACCCCATCCCCGCGCCCATCCTCTCCAGCCGTCCCATCCGCAGCCGCTCGGCGGGCCGCTGGAACGGCGACGGTATGTGAGAACGGCGGGGTCACCCCCTCCTCCACCTCGGGCTCCCCTTGAGCGACGGTCGCTCAAGGGGAGCCCGAGGTGTATCAGAGCGGGTCAGGCGGCTGGTTCGGCGCCCAGGTAGAGGGTCTTCACCATGGGGTCGGCCGCTATCTGGGCCGCGGTGCCCGAGAGGGCCACCCGGCCGCGCTCCAGGACGTAGGCGCGGTCGGCCAGGCGTAGGGCTATCAGGGCGAGTTGTTCCACCAGCAATACCGAGATGCCGCGTTCCTCGTGCAGGCGCTTGACGTAGGAGAACAGTTCCGCGGCCTTCAAGGGGGCCAGTCCCAGGGACGGTTCGTCCAACACCAGCAGCTTCGGTTCGCTCATCAGCGCGCGGCCCATGGCCAGCATCTGAGCCTCGCCGCCCGACAAGGTGCCGGCCGCCTGGTCCCGCCGTTCCGCCAGGCGCGGGAACAGGTCCAGTACCTCGTCCATCAGCTTCTGAGTGCGGGTGCGGTCGCGCCGCAAGGCGAAGCCGCCTAGTTGCAGGTTCTCCAGCACCGTGTGGTCCGGGAAGATCCGGCGGCCCTCCGGGACGTGGCCTATGCCCAGGCCCGCCCGGCGCCAGCCCGGTACGCGGGTGATGTCCTTCCCGGCGAACGACACCTTTCCGGCGGACGGCTTCAGCAGGCCCGACAGGACCCTGAGGGTCGTGCTCTTGCCGGCGCCGTTGGGGCCCAGGAGGACGACGAACTCGCCCTCTCCGACGGTCAGGCTCACGTCGTCCAGGACGCGGACGCCTCCGTAGCCCGCGCTGATTCCTGACAGCTCCAGCAACTCGCTCATGCGGTCCTACCTCTCTCGCTCGGGGCCGAGCGAGCCGTCCGCGGGGTCGGCTCCCCCGGGGGTGCCGGGTGCGGAGGTCGCCTCCACCAGGTCGGGGCGGCCCAGGTACGCCTCCAGGACCGCCGGATCGGACCGGACCTCCTCGGGAGTGCCGTCCGCGATCACCTTGCCGCTGTCCAGGACGGTCAGGCGGTCACAGACGTCCATGACGAAGCCCATGTTGTGCTCGATCAGCACCACCGCCAGGCCGTGGTCGCGGAACTCCCGGCACAGGCGTGCCAGCGCGTCGATCTCCGCCGGGACCAGGCCGGTGGCGGGCTCGTCCAGGATGAGGACCCGGGGGCCGGACGCCACGGCGCGCACCACTTCCAGGAGGCGCTTCTGGCCGTGCGAAAGGGAGCCCGCCGGCTGTTCGGCGCGTCCGGACAGGCCCGCGAACTCCAGGAGGCGAGTGGCCTCGGCGCGGGACGCGGCCTCGCGGCGCCGGTAGGCGGGGAGGCGCAGTACCGCTGAGAGGAGGCCGTACTTCTCACGGCCGCGCATTCCGGCCAGGACGTTGTCCATGACGCTCTGCTGCGCGAACAGGTGCGGGACCTGGAAGACGCGCGTGACGCCCCGCTCGGCGACCTCGAAGGGACGGCCGGGCGCGGGGACGCCGCAGATCAGCACCTCGCCCCTGTCCACCTTGTGGAAACGGGTCAGGCAGGACAGCAGCGTCGACTTGCCGGAGCCGTTCGGGCCGATGATGCCGTGCACGCTGCCCGCGGCCACCGAGATGTCGACGCCGTCGACCGCCTTGACGCCGCCGAAGTGCTTCATCAGGCCGCGTCCCTCCAGAGCGGGGACGTTCGGGTCCACGGCCTTCGGCAGGACCGACTCGGGAAGGTCCCCGGACGGCTCGTGGTCCTCGCCCGCTTCGGGACGGCCGAACCTGCTGCCACGCCACGTCCCCGCGACGCCCTTCGGGACCAGCATCATCGCCAGCAGCAGCGTGCAGCCCAGGAACAGCGTCGTGTAGCGGGCGTGGTCCTTGATGAGCTCGACGACGGTGGCGATGACCGCGACGCCCAGCACCGGGCCGGCGAGGGTGTTGATGCCGCCCAGGAACAGCCCGACGAAGAAGACCAGGCCGTTGTCCAGGATGCCGACGTCCGGGTTGATGAAGCCGAGCTGGAACGCGTACAGGCCGCCGGACAACCCGGCGATCGCGCCCGAGAGGGTGAAGACCAGGACCTTGGTGCGGGTGGGCCTGATGGCCAGGGCGGCGGCGGTGTCGGGGCTTTCCTTGACCGCCATCACCGCGCGTCCCACGCCGCTGCGGATCAGGTTGCGCTGGACGATGTACACCAGCACCAGCGCGGCCAGCGTCACGTAATAGAACTGCACCTTGCCCAGGCCGCCGGGCTGCACCCCCACGATCCCGTTGACGCCGCCGGTGACGGCGTCCCAGGTCTTGCCGCCCTCCACCACGATCAAGTTGGCGGCGAGCGTGATCATGCCGAAGTACAGGTACGTGGCGCGCAGGCTGACCGCCAGCACCAGGCCGGAGAACGCGGCGCCCAGCAGCATCGCCAGCGCCATCCCGGCGAACCACGGCAGGCCCGCCTTCACGGTGAGGTAGGCCGTGGCGTACCCGCCGAGCAGTTGCATGCCGGTGTGCATCATCGACAGCAGGCCGCCGTAGCCCATCGACAGGTTCAGCGAGATCGTCAGGATCGCGCTGATCGCGGCGGACGCGACGAGGCCGTTGTAATAGGAGGCGTTGTAGCTGTAGAAGTCGGTGATCGCGGGCCAGCACAGCAGCAGGACCAGGGCCACGCCGGTCAGGACGGCGGGCAGCCGCCGCATCGCCGTCGGCAGCCACCGCTGCGGGACACGGGCGTCCATCAGTGCGCCTCCATCGGCTTTCCGAACAGGCCGGCGGGGAAGGCCACCAGGATCAGCACCAGCAGCCCGAAGACGACGAACTCGCCGGTCGTGGCTCCCGCCAGCGAGCGCACGACCGTGTCCAGCAGGCCGACGATCAGCCCCCCGGCCAGCGCGCCGCGCGGCGAGCCGACGCCGCCGATCACCGCGGCGATGAACCCCTTGATGGTGAACAGGAGCCCGGCCGCCGGGCCGATGAACAGCAGCGGCGCGGCCAGCATGCCCGCCACCGCGCAGATCACCGACGCGATCACGAAGCTGAGCAGCACGACCCGGCCGACCGGGATGCCCATGATCACGGCGGCGTCGGCGTCGTGCGAGGCGGCCCGGATCGCGCGCCCGTAGGCGGTGCGGCGCAGGAACAGGTCGTAGCCGGCCATCACGGCGAGCGCGACGGCGATGGTGAGCAGTTGCTGCCAGGCCAGCCGCTGCCCGAGCACCTCCAGGTGCCCGGGGGCGAGCGGGCCCGGCCGCAGCGCGTCCTCGTCGAAGTAGCGCAGGGTGAACAGCGCCTGGAAGATCATCGCGGTGGCCAGGGTGGCGATGATCCAGGCGTACCGGGAGCCGGACAGCCGCACCGGCAGCATGATCATCCGCTCGCTGAGCAGGCCCATCGCCGCGCCCAGGAGAAGGGTGACCAGCACCGCCGCGAACCAGCCCCAGTGCCACAGCGCGACCAGTTGGTAGCCGACGGCCGCGCCGAGCACGATCGGCTCACCCTGGGCGAAGTTCAGCACCCTGGTCGGCTGATACACGATCGCCAGGGCCAGCGCGACCAGCGCGTACACCGAGCCGGTGAACAGCCCGTCGACCACGACCTGGACGCTCACTTGGGCGTGATCTCCTCGGTGTACCAGCCCTTGTCATCCTTGTTCCACTGGTACAGGTGCACCTTCTTGTAGAACTCGTGGTCGCCGCCGGGCTGGAGGGCGTTGCCGGAGGGGGTCTGCTCGGCCGGGACGTTCAGCTTCTCGATGGCGGCGGCCAGCGTGTCGGCGTCGGTGCTCTTGGTGGACTTGACGGCCTGCTCGAAGGCGAAAACGCAGTCGGCGGTGATGGCCGCGCCCTTGGGCGAGGTCGCGCCGGTCTTCGGCCCGACGTTCTTGCCGTACTTGGCCTCGATCGCCTCGATGTGCCTGCGGTAGCCCGGCAGCCACTGGGACCGGTCGAGACGCTGCGGGTACTGGTAGAGCGCCGCGGGGAACACCGCGCCCTTGGCCGCGTCGCCGGCGGCCTCGACGAACGAGATGTTCTGCATGCCCGAGCCGCCGCCGACGATCTTGCCCTTGAAGCCGACCTCGGACACGGCCGCCATCGTCTTCGCGCCGCTGGCGTTGCTGGACACCATGATGGCCCCGGCGTCCTTGAGCTTCTCGACGTAGGCGCGGTGGCTCTGGTCGTCGGTCCGGCTGACCTGCCAGCCCTTGTACTCGATGCCCGCCTGCGGCAGCATCTGCTTCAGCAGCGCGTCGGTGTTCTTGCCGGTGTCGTCGCCCTCGTAGACCAGGCCGAGGGACTTCACGCCCTCCTGCTTCAGCCAGTCCACGACCGCCTTCGCGTCGAGGGGCGCGGGGTCCTGCGAGCGGAAGCCGTACTTGAGGTCGGCGAAGCTGCCGGTGGAGACGGTGGGCTGGCAGTTGAGCTTCTTGCCCGACTCGTAGGAGCCCTTGGCCGCGTTGTAGAACGCGGTCAGGGAGGGGCCGATGACCAGCTTCACCGCGTCGTTCCCGACCATCTCGTTGGCCTGCTGGACGGCCTTGCCCGGGTCGAGGCCGGAGTCGCGCACGACCAGCTTGAGCTTCTGGCCGTTCAGCCCGCCGCTCGCGTTGATGCGTTCGATCTCCACGTTGATGGAGTTCTGCTGGGAGATGCCCAGCACCGCGAAGGCGCCGCTCATCGGGGCGATCAGGCCGATCTGGATGTCGGGCTTCGGGCCGGCGGCCTTGCCCGAGCATCCGGCAGCGGTCACGGCGAGGGCCGCCAGGCCCACGGTGATCCTTACGGCTGGTGTGCGCATCCTGCACCTCCGCTGAGGGCGTTCCTATTGCCGGAACGCAGTTCCGTTCCCGCTGGAAGCTATAGATGACCGGATCACACTGTCAATAGGTCCGACTTTTTCGGACGATGACGTTTTCGTTAAGCATGACCTGCGGGGACGCCGAGTGCCGTGTCCGCACCACGGCGGACACGGCACTCCGTGGCGATAGGTCAGTTCCCGCCCGGGGTATGCCCCATCAGCTCGGAGAGCCGCGCCGTCGCCGCGAGCAACGCCTCGGCGCACGCCTCCGCCTCGCCGCGGAACCGCTCGACCGGCCCGCACACGCTGACGACCGCGGCGGGCAGGCCGTGGTGGTCGAAGACCGGCGCGGCGACCGAGGCCGCGCCGGACTGCCGTTCGGCGAACGACCGGGCGTAGCCGAGCCGCCGGATCTCGGCCAGCTCCGCGCGCAGCGCGTCCGGCTCGACGACCGTCCGGTCGGTGACCCGGCTGAGGTGGTCGGCGTTCAGGTACTCGCTGATCTCGGGCTCGGTCAGGAACGCCAGGAACGCCTTGGAGGACGCCCCGGCGTGCAGCGGGAAGGGGACGCCGAGCGACACCGACATGATGACGTCGCGGTCGGGCGTCACCTGGTCGACGTAGACGCGCTGCGCGCCGACCCGGGTCGACAGCGTCGCGGTCTCCCCGGTCGCGTGGCACAGCGCGACCAGCTCCGGCGCCGCCAGGCGCCGCACGTCGATGTGGTCGAGGTAGGTCAGGCCGAGCCGCATCGCGGTCAGCCCGAGCGCGTACTTGCGGGTCTGCCCGTCCACTTCGACGAGCCGGCGGCTGCGCAGCGAGGTGAGGATGCGGTGGACGGCCGGCTTGGACATCCCGAGCGTGTCGGCGATCTCGGTGACGCCCAGCGTCCTGGTGCCCGCCTCGGCGAACAGCACCAGCACGTCGGCCGCCCGCTCCACCGTCGAGCGGGTGGTCTGCGACATGGCTGGTCAGTTCCTCCGCAGGCCGATGGGCACGGGCGGGTCGGTGACGATACGGGTGTCCAGGAACTCCCACCAGTCGTCCTGGGTGACGCGCTCGCCCTCCCATTCGGCGTCGGCCTTGAGCGTGCCGAGCGCGGCGCGGTAGGCGCCCCACGCGGCCTCGTCCTCGAAGGCGGCCCAGTTCTCGATGGTGTAGACGTCCCCGATCACGCTGTAGTACCAGCGGACCTCCTTGACCATCGGGAGGTCGCGGTAGAACCAGCGCTCGCGGTCCTCCAGCCACGCCCAGAACTGCTTCTGGTTGCGGCGGGCCCGCTCGCTCAGCTTCATCCGGTAGACCAGGTAGATCATGCGCAGCCCTCCAATGTTCCTTTATGTGTGATGCCGTTACGATCCGTGAGATGGTAGGCCGAGGTGGACGACGGCCCGTCCGGGACGCCTCGCGACCGGCTCGCCCGGCCCGTACGCCGACCAGCGCGGACCGTCCAGGAACAGCACCCGCGCGGGCGAGGTGAACGCGGCGGGCACCCGCTCATAGAGCCGGGTCCGGCTCGACTCGCCGGAGCGCAGCGGCAGCCCGCCCTCGGGTATCGGCACCGTGAGCAGCGGGGTGACCTCGCCGGTCGGCGCGGACCCCGGGGCGTCCACCCAATCGGGGACACCGGAGAACCAGGCCAGCGCCAGTGCCCCGGTCTCCGTCCGGGAGCCGTGCCGGGTGGCGCCCGCCGGAATCCAGCCGTGGTCGCCCGGCCCGTACTCCACCCCCGAAACGGTGAGGCCGCCCTCAAGGACGACGAACTCCTCGCCCACCAGGTAGTGACCCGCGTCCGGACGGCTCCAGCCCGGCGGGAAGCGGACCAGCGACGTGGACGACCCGTCCGACCGGTCCACCTCCAGCCGCAGCAACCGCACCGGCGGAGCGGACGAGGGGATCGTGAACGACCGCCATGGCAGCTCCGCCGCGGCCGGGTCCACGTCCGTGAAGTACAGGCTCATGCGCGGGACTCGTACAGGGTCACCGAGATCCCGTTCGGGGTGGTGACGGACGCGGCGGCGGCCTTGCCGTGCAGCGGGTCGTCGGTCTCCACCGGCTCGCCGGACACCTCGCCGCCCGTCCGGCGGACGGCGTCGAGCGCGGCGCCGAGGTCACGGGTGCGCACCGTCCACCCGCTGTGCCCGAGCGACCGGCCGGGACGCTGGACGGGCCGCAGGTCGGCGCGGTGGTCGCCCTCCGCGCAGGTCACCTCGATGCGCGCGGTCCTCTCGCCCGCGAGGAACGCCAGCCGCATGCGGGTGCCGGGCGGCAGGTCGGCGACGGTGTCGAAGCCGGGCGAGGAGAAGGTCACGTCGTACCAGAGCGCCATGCCCAGCCCGTCCGGCCCCCAGAACGCGACCTCGGCGTCCACGTCGGGCACGTGGCAGACGACCGAGGTCAGCTCGGTGAACATGCGGCCGGGATCGGCCTCCCACGCCGCGGTCCCGCGCGCCGCCGCGGGCTGGACGAACACCACGGCCGTTCCGTCGGGCGCCGGGCACACGCCCTGGGTGACCATGACCTCCTTCCCGCCCACGGCCACGCCGTAGGTGGCGGGCGGGCTCGTCCAGGAGATCCCGGCGGCGGCGCACCGGGCGTGCGCGTCCTCGATGTCGCGGGCGTACATGTCGATGCCGATCAGGCCGCGGTCGAGGTTGTGCGGCCGGCCCGCGGGGGCGACGGGTTCGGGGACCCGGACCAGATGGACGCGGCCGGTCCCGGCTCCGGCCGCGGTGAGCGCCACGGCGTCGACGTCCCGGGGTCCGGTGCCCCACAGCGCGTCCGCGACCGCGGCCGGGACGACGCCCTCCGCGGCCACCTCGTAGCCGAGCCGGTGGCCGAAGAACTCCAGATGGGGACGGAAGGCGGCGACCCCGATGACCGCCCCGGTGATGCCCTCGACCAGCGGGGCCGAACCCTGATCGCGCACAAGCGAACCCTTCTGTTCCTTTTTGCGGAATGGTGTTCCGACTTTGTGATCGTTGACGCTAGGCTCCGGCCGTCGGCCTGTCAACATCCCCGCGCGGGCCCCGACGACCACGCGGGCCCCCGATGACCAGGAGGAACCATGCGCGCCGGAGTCCCGGGCATGCCCATCAACGCCAAGCACCTCGGCGAGTGGCGGGGCGAGTACATCCATCTCGACGCCGAGGGCGCCGTCGTCGACCGGCACGCCTCGCACCTGAAGTGCTGGGTACCGGACGACGGCTCGTACGACATCGTCCAGATCAACACCTACACCTGGGCGGACGGCCGGGTGCGGGCGCTGGAGTTCGGCGGCCGGCTCGACGGCGGGGTCTGCCGCTTCGACAACGACCGGATCATCGGCGAGATGAGCCAGGTGGACGACCAGGCGATCGTCCTGACCTGGTCCTACAAGGACGACCCGGACAACTACCTGTACGAGCTGATCCAGCTCTCGCGGGACGGGCGGCACAAGTGCCGCACCTGGCACTGGATGGACGCCGACCGCCTGGTCAAGCGCACGATCATCAACGAGTTCAAGGTCGCCTGACCCGTCCCACGGCGCGCCGGCCACGGGCCGGTACGGGTCAGCTCGGGGCGCCCAGGGGACGGGCGCCGTCCGGCCACCAGTCGCCGGCGCCGTAGGGGTCGGCGAGCGGCTGGGAACCGTGCTCGTGCACGACGCGCCAGCGCTCGCCCTCCCGGCGCACCAGCCAGCTCATCCGCATGCGCAGCCGCCCGTCCTTGCCGTCACCGTGGACGTCGTAGTCGATGACCCCGGCGACCTGTGCGAGCGTGTCGGACTCGAACAGGTACGGGCCCTCGATCCAGCGGAAGCCATCGATCCGTATCGGCGCCTCGAAGTACGCGCGCCAGCCCCGCTCGATGCGGTCGCCGCCCCGGGTCGTCCAGCGCGGCCCCTCAGGGAAGACGTAGGCGTCGGGCTCGGCGGAGAACGCGTCGAGCACGGCGTCGAGGTCCCGGTCGATGACGGCTTGCAGCATTCCCTCGACGGCTGCGAGCGGAGTCCCCATGGCATTCTCCATCAGATCGTGTCCCGCGAAGCGGAACGGTTTTACACTGGTGAAACGGGCCGTGATCGCGCGCGCCTGCTCCGTGTTCCGGTTCGGCCGGTGACAGCTCGGGATCGGGAAGGATCCACCCCAATGACCAGCACCGCTGACGTCGGCGAGGTTTCCGTGCCCAAGCAGGAACGGAACGGCGGGCAGACGACGGCCACGGTGGAGCGCGCGGCCGACGTCCTGATGTTCTTCGCCGAGCAGCGGTCGCAGACCCTCGGTGTCACGGAGGTCGCCAAAGCGCTCAAGCTGTCCAAGGCCGCCGTGCACCGCATCCTCACGTCGCTGCGCCGGCACGGGCTGATCGAGCTGGACGAGTCGTCGCGGCGGTACTCGCTCGGCATCGGCGCGATGAAGCTCGGCATGGCGTACCTGGAGCGGATGGACGTGCGGACGGTCGCGCGTCCCGAGCTGGTCGCGCTGTCGGAGCGCACGGTCGAGACCGCGACGCTGTCGGTGCGTTCCGGCTGGACGCGCTCCTACATCGACCAGGTGACGCCCCGCCGCGAGCTCATCATGTCGGTGACGCTGGGCGTCCCCTATCCGCTGCACGCGGGCGCGTCCTCCAAGGCGTTCCTGGCGTTCCTGTCGGACGAGGAGATCGAGCACTACCTGTCGCAGCCGTCGCTGGAGCAGCTCACCCCGGCCACCATCGCCAACGTCCCCCGGTTGCGGCGCGAGATCGAGGAGATCCGTGCCCGCGGCTACGCCCGTTCCACTGCCGAACGGCAGGCGGGCGCGGCGTCCGTGGCCGCCCCGATCCTGGACCAGAGCGGGCGGCCGATCGCCGTCGTGAGCGTCAGCGGCCCGATCGAGCGGTTCCTTGAGGACGCCGACGCCCACGCCGCCGCGCTGCTGCGCACGACGCGCCTGCTGTCGGAGCGCTTCGGTCATCGTCCGGAGTGAGCGTGCCATCCGGGTTCAGTACGCGGTGGTGCCGGGCTTGACCACGCCGAGCACCGCGGCGACGACCACCAGTGCCCAGATGAGCAGGACATAGGGGATGCTGCCCTGGACGGCTCCCCGGATGTCGCGTTCGACCTCCGGGCTGCTTCCCTTGGCGAGCAGCGTGCCCCAGGCGGCGCCGAACGGCCGCAGCTTGACCCGGATCATCAGGCCCCCGGCGATGCACAGCGCGTACGCGGCGACCTTGCCGGCGAGCCACTTGGGGTTGGACGTGACGCCGAACGGCTCCTCCGCCACGAAGGTGTAGGCGGCGGTGCCGAGCAGGCCTGCGACGAGCGCGCCTCGTACGGCGAAGTCGGTGCGGTGGACGGCGTCGCCGAACCGGCCGGGCCGCCTTCGGTAGTCGGCGATGACCAGCCCCAGCCAGGCGAGCGACAGCACCCACACGGCGGCCAGCGGCCAGCCGTAGAACAGGTCGCGGCCCAGCTCGTCGGCGGCCATCAGCGTGACGCCGCTCGGCAGGAACAGCACCAGGCAGATCCGCGGTGACATGTCCACCACGTGCATGACCTTCACGGCGACACCCCGCGCCTCGGCGGACAGCTCCGGCTTGAGGATGAACCGGCTGGAGTAGAAGACGCCCAGGTCACCGCCCAGCCAGTAGGCGAACAGGATGATGTGCAGCAGGATCGCCCAACTGTGCAGCGTCCAGCCGTGCGTGCCGACCACGGGTCCTCCGTCATGGCGCTAAAACGTCAGACTTATTCGTACCATCATTCTCCTCCCGGCGGAACATCGTTACATTAATCGGAACAGGATCTTTGGAGGCGTCCATGGGACGACCGATCGGCGTGCGCGACCCCCGCACCGGCGCGACCGACCACACCCTCGTCTGCGCCGACGCCGCGGAGGTCGGCGCCGCGGCGGAACGGGCGCGCGCGGCGCAGCCCGGATGGCTGGCCCTGGGCGCCACCGGACGGGTGGCGGCGCTGCGGTCGTTCCGCGACGCGCTCGCCTCGCGGGACGAGGCGATGCTGGACGCGCTCGTCCGCGACACCGGGCGCCTGCCCGTCTCGCGGCTGGAGGTGGACAGCGTGCTGGCGTCGCTGGACCGCTGGTGCGTGCGCGCTCCTGAGCTGCTCGCCTCCGACGGCACCGTCCCGACCTCCATGCCGGGCATCGCGCTGCGCCAGGAGCCGCTGCCGTACCCGCTGGTCGGCGCCATCAGCCCGTGGAACTTCCCGCTGCTGCTGGCGATGATCGACGCGGTGCCCGCGCTGCTGGCCGGATCGGCGGTGCTGCTCAAGCCGAGCGAGATCACGCCCCGCTTCGCCGAGGTCCTGCGCGAATGCGTGGCCGCCGTCCCGGAGCTGGACGGCGTGCTCACCGTCGTGGACGGCGACGGCGCCACCGGCGCGGCCGTCGTGGACGTGGTCGACCTGATCTGCTTCACCGGCAGCGTCCGCACCGGACGCGCGGTGGGCGCGGCGGCCGCGGCCCGGTTCATCCCCGCGTTCCTGGAGCTCGGCGGCAAGGACCCGGCGATCGTGTGCGCGGACGCCGACCTCGACCGCGCCGCGCGGGCGATCCTGTTCGGCGGGACGGTCAACACCGGCCACTCGTGCATGTCGATCGAGCGCGTCTACGTGGCCGAGCCCGTGGCCGACCGGTTCGTGGACCTGCTGGTCGCGCGGGCGCGCAAGGTCGGCCTCGCCTACCCGGGACCGGCGGACGGCGAGCTGGGGCCGGTCATCTCCGCCGCGCAGATCGGGATCATCGAGGACCATCTCGCCGACGCCGTCGCCCGGGGCGCCACCGTCCACTGCGGCGGCGAGGTGCGCGTCCTGGGCGGCGGCGCCTACGTCGAGCCGACCGTCCTGACCGGCGTCGACCACGGCATGCGGATCATGCGGGAGGAGACGTTCGGCCCGATCCTGCCGGTCATGCCGTTCGCGGACGCCGACGAGGCCGTGGCACTGGCCAACGACAGCGAGTACGGCCTGTCGGCCGCCGTGTTCGCGTCCACCACCGAGGCCGCCATGGAGATCGGGCTGCGGCTGGAGGCGGGCGGCATCAGCGTCAACGACGCGTCCCTCACCGGTTTCGTGATGGACGGCGAGAAGAACGCCTTCAAGTCCTCCGGGCTCGGCGGATCGCGGATGGGTCCCGCCTCCCTCCGGCGCTTCTACCGGCAGCGCTCCTTCCTGATCCGCGACCCGCGGGACACGGCGCTCTGGTGGTTCGCGTGAGCTAGGGCGTGAGCCGGGCGTGCCTGACCTGGAGTTCGATCCCGGCCGGGCCGCGCAGCGTGGTGCCGTCCAGGCGCGTGGCCCCCGCCTTGACGAGGTCGTCCAGGGTCGCCCCCGGATCGTCGGACGCGAACACCAGGCGGCGCAGGCCGAGCGGGGACGCGGTGCGGTCCGCCGCGTCCACCCCGCGGAACGACATGATCTCCAGCCGGGCGGGCGGGTGGTCGCGCGCGACCAGGAACGTCAGCCGCAGCGACGCGCCCTCCGGCATGCCGGTCATCCGGTCGAACGGGTCGCCCGACATCTCGCCCTCGAACAGGACCTCCAGGCCGCCCGCCCCGGTGAAGAAGGCGACGGCCGCGTCATGGTCGTCCGGGACGAGCACGGCGGTGTGCAACTCGCCGTGCAGGCGCCGCGCGTCGCCTTCGAGAGCGGGGCTGGGCCGGTGCGCGGCGCCGGCCCGCGGGATCGTCCACCAGACGCCGTCCGCGCCCAGCGCGACGAACTCGCTGAGCGTCGCGGCGCCGTAGGGGTAGGTCACGCGGTCGCGGGACGTGCCGCCCGCGGCGTCGATCGCGGCGGCGGTCCGCTCCAGGTCACGGGAGTAGATGCCGAGCAGCCGCGGCCCGATGTCCCAGATCCGGGGGGCCGGGGTCGCGGGGACGCCGGGCGCGGCGGCGAGCCGGAGCCGCCCGGTCGGCGATCCCGCGACGCCCAGTAGGGCGCCGCCCGCGTCCCGTTCGAGGACCTCCAGGCCGAACGCCCGGGTGTGGAAGTCGATGGACGCGGCCGGATCGCGGGTGGCGACCACGGCCTCGATGACCGCTCCGAGCGGCATGGGCAACCTCCGAGTACGCGCCGGGTACTTGCGCCCACCCCGTGCGGGCGAGCACCATGAACCGACCATACTGAAACATAGTTCCTCATTGCGGAACGCAGAGGGGTGAAATGCGCCGATGACCCAGCAGTACGACCTCGTCATCATCGGAGCCGGCACCGGGGGCATCCCCTGCGCGATCGAGGCCGCGGCGCTCGGCGCCCGCGTGCTGCTGGTCGAGAAGGACTCCAGGATCGGCGGCACCCTGCACACCACCGGCGGCCACATGTCGGCGGCGGGCACGCGGCGCCAGCGCGAGCGCGGCATCGAGGACTCCGTCGAGGCGCACCTGGCCGACATCGAGCGGATCAGCGGCGGCACCGCCCGCGCCGACCTGGTCGAGATGGCCGCCCGCAACGCGCCCGAGACCATCGAATGGCTGGCCGACCAGGGCTTCGAGTTCGCGCCAGAGACGCCCCGGCTCGTCTACGGCCACGAGCCCTACGGCGTCCCCCGCACCTACTACGGCAAGGACGCCGGGCTGTCGATCCTCGCCGTCCTCAAGCGCCTGCTGGACGAGCGGATAGCGGCGGGAGGCGTCGAGTTGTGGCTGCGCAGCACCGCCTTCTCCCTCACCGAGGCTCCCGGGGAGTCCCCCCGCGTCGGCGTCCTCCGCTCGGGCGTGGACGAGATCGAGGTGACGGCCCCGGCGATCGTGCTCGCCACCGGCGGTTTCGCGTCGGACGCCGACCTGTTCCGGGAGCTGGAGGGCGGGACGCTGGTCAGCGCCGCGCATCCCACGTCCACCGGCGACGGCCTGGTCATCGCGCGGGAGGCGGGCGCGGCGATCGCCGGGCAGGGCCGGTACCTGCCGACCTTCGGCGGTCTCCCCCACCCCACGACGCCCGGCAAGGCGTTCTTCGAGGAACGCCCCCTGCTCGTCGCCACCGAACGCCTCCCCTGGGAGATCTACGTCGACCGGCGGGGACTCCGCTTCGTCGCCGAGGACGAGCCGAGCATCGACACCAAGGAACGCAGGCTCGCCACGTCCACGGACGGGACCTTCTGGACCGTCTTCGACGACAAGGCCCGGCTCAACTCCGTCCCCATGGTCGTCGGCTGGAGCCCCGAGGACGTGCTGTCCAAGGCGGGCGTCCGCGCCGGCGTCCACAAGGCCGATACGCTCCCCGAACTCGCCGCGCTGGCCGGCATCGACCCGGACGGCCTCACCGCCACCGTGGCGCGTTACAACACGGCCGTCGCCGAGGGACGCGACCCGGAGTTCGGCCGCACCCACCTGCCCGCGCCCATCGCCGAGCCGCCCTTCTTCGCCATGGAGAACCACGCCATCACCCTGGTCACCTTCGCCGGCCTCGACGTCGACGAGCACCTCCGGGTCCGCCGCACCGACGGCACCCCCATGGCGGGCGTGTACGCCCTGGGCGAGGTGATCGGCGCCGCCGCCACCTGCGGGAACAGCTTCTGCGGCGGCATGCTCGTCACCCCCGCCCTCACCTTCGGCCGCCTCCTGGGCCGCCGCCTGGCACGCGCTCACTCCCCGTCCGGCGGCTGATGGCCGCCCCCGGGCCGGCACGGGGCCGGCCCGGGGGCTCCGTCCGCGGTCAGGCTTTGGCCAGGGGCGTCACATAGGTCCGGATGTCGTTGAGGATCTTCCCGGCGGCCGTGACACCGATGCCGGTCATCCAGATCTCGTCGTCCACGACCTTCACGCGCCCGTCCTTCACGGCGCCCAGCTTCTTCCACAGCGGACCCGCGGTCACCGTCGACATCTGCTCGGCGGCCTTCTGCCCGAACGCGCTGACGAAGATGAAGTCGCCGTCGACCTGGTCGATCCGTTCCGTGCTGATCGGGGCGAACCTGCGGTCGTCCTTGCCCTCCAGTAGCTGGGCCTTCGGGCGCCCCAGGCCGATGTCGTTCAGCACGATCCCGGCGAACGACTCCGGCCCGTACTGGCGGATCTCATCGGGGCGGAAGCGGATGAGGCTGATCTTCAACGCGGCCGGGTCGCCGAGCCGCCGCCCGAGCTGCTTGGCCTGTGCCTCGTACTGCTGGAGCTTCTGCCGACCCTCGTCCTTCTTGCCGACCGCCTCGGCGTCGAGCTGGAAGTTCTCCTTCCAGGTGATCCCGACCCTCTCGGTGAACACCGTGGGGGCGATCTTCGCGAGTTCGGCGTAGAACTTCTCCTGGCGGAACTTCGACCCCAGGATCAGGTCGGGCTTGAGCGCGGCGATCGCCTCCAGGTCGGGCTGCTGGAGCGTGCCAACGGACTTCACCTTGGCGAACTCGGGGCCCAGGTACTTGGGCATGCCGGACGCCTGGTCCGGCAGCGCCGCGCCGACCGGGGTGATCCCGAGGGTGTAAAGGCTGTCCAGCTTGTCCTGGTCAAGGACAACGACGCGCTTCGGGTGCTCGGGCACCCGGGTCTCGCCCATGGCGTGCTTGACCGGACGGGTCGGTCCGTCGGCCGTGTCGGCGCCGCCGCCTCCGCACGCGGTCAAGGCGAGTCCGCTCGTCACCGCGATGGCCAACGTCATGCCAAGCCGTCGCGTGAGTGAAGGGAATTTCACAGTCATCCTCCGTTTATGTGTCATGCCGGAGCGTCCGGCACCACCATCGGCGCCCCGGTGGCGGGGCAGGGCACCACGACGCCGGCCAGGCCGAACACATCGGCCAGGCACTCGGCGTTCATCACCTCGGCGGGGCTGCCCTGGTCCACCACCCGCCCGGCCTTCATGACGATGAGATGGTCGGCGTAGCGGCACGCCTGGTTGAGGTCGTGCAGTACGGCGATCACCGTTCGGCCGCCGTCCCGGTTCAGCCGCCGCAGCAGATCGAGCACCTCGATCTGGTGGGCGAGGTCGAGGTAGGTGGTCGGTTCGTCGAGAAGGAGCGCGTCGGTGTCCTGCGCGAGCGTCATGGCGATCCACACCCGCTGCCGCTGCCCGCCCGACAGGGCGTCCACGGCCCTGTCCCGCAGGTCGGTCAGGCCGGTGAGGGCGAGCGCGAGCTCGACCGCCGCGGAGTCCTGCGCGCTCCACTGCCGGAACCAGCGCTGGTACGGCTGCCGTCCGCGCGCCACCAGGTCGGCCACGCTGATCCCCTCGGGGATGACCGGGCTCTGCGGGAGCACGCTCATCCGGCGGGCCAGCTCGCGGGTGGGCAGGCCGTGCACGTCGGCGCCATCGATGAGCGCGGCGCCGTGGCGCGGGGACAGCAACCGCGCGAGCGTCCGCAGCAGCGTGGACTTCCCGCACGCGTTCGGGCCGATGACCACGGTGAACGCGCCGGCCGGGATCTCCAGGTCCAGGCCCTCGATGACGAGCCGGTCGCCGTATCCGACGCTGAGGTCGCGGGCGGCCAGCCGTACGGGGTCGCGCGCCTCCGTCCTGGTCTCGGTCCGGACGTCATCGGTCGTCATCGGGTCCTCCGCAGGAGCAGCCAGAGCAGATAGGGGCCGCCGAGGACGGCGGTCAGCACGCCGACGGGAAGCTGGACGGGCGCGAACGCGGTACGCGCGACGAGGTCCGCGAGCACGGTCAGCAGCGCTCCGGTGACCGCGGCACAGGCCGGCGGCGGGCGCTCGGCACGGACGATGCGCCGGGCGAGCTGGCCCGCGGCCAGGGCCACGAAGTCGACGGCGCCCGCCTGCGAGATGGCCAGCGCGGCGAGCAGCACCGCGATCGCGCCCAGCGCGAGACGCCGCCGCTCCACACGGACGCCCAGGCCGCGGGCCACGTCGTCGTCCAGTCCCGTGGTGCCCGTCGCCCGGCCCGCCCACAGCAGGGCCGGCAGCAGCACGACCAGCGGGATCAGCAGCACACGGGCCTCGTCGTATCCCGTCCCCGCCAGACTGCCCGCCAGGAAGATCTGCGCCCGTTGCCCGTCGATCGGGTCGGCGCCGACGATGAAGACCTCGGTGAGCGCCTTCGCCGCCATGGCCACGGCGATGCCGCACAGGACGAAACGCTCGGCGGCCAGCCCGTACCGCAGCGACACCACGAACACCACGGCGGCCGCCCCGAGCCCGCCCAGCAGCGCGAGCGGCCCCAGCCAGACGGCGCCCGCACCCGTGCTGACCGCGATGGTGGCCGCGAGCCCGGCGCCCTGGCTGATGCCGACGACGTCCGGGCTGGCCAGGGGGTTGCGCGCGATGGACTGCAAGAGCGCCCCGGACAGCCCGAACAGGGTCCCGACGGCGAGCGCCACCACGAGGCGGGGCAGCCGCAGGTCCTGGACGACGACGGTGAAGGGGCCGTCGCCCGCGAGCGCGCGGACGACCTCGCCCGGCGCGATGTACGTGCTGCCGACCCCGAGCGAGAGCACCGCCGCGCCCGCGGTGAGCACGGTCAGGACGAGGAACACGACGGCCGCGCGGTGCCGCAGCACGAAGGTCATCGGGCCGGCGGCCAGGACGGTGCTGCCCGCCGCCGGATGGGCCGTTCTCACGCGGTCACCGTCCGTCCGCGACGGACCAGCAGGATCAGCAGCGGCGCGCCGATGAGGGCGGTGACGACCCCGGCCTTGACCTCGGCGGGCGGCACGACCACCCGGCCGATCACGTCCGCGGTGAGCAGGAGGGCGGGGCCGAGCAACAGCGACACCGCCATCACCCAGCGGTGGGCGGCGCCGACCAGCCCGCGTGCCAGATGCGGCACGGCGAGCCCGACGAATCCGACCGGCCCGGCGGCGGCGACCGCGGCGCCGGCCAGCACGACCGCCGCGACGGCGGCGACCAGGCGCACCTTGTCCACGTCGCGGCCGAGCCCCCGGGCGACGTCATCGCCCAGGGCGAGCGCGTCCAGGCCGCTCGCGACGCCGAAGGCCATGACGGCACCGACGGCCACGAACGGCAGGACCCACAGCGCGACCTCGCCCGTCCGGCCCGCCAGGGACCCGACCGCCCAGAACCGGTACTGGTCGAAGGTCTGGGTGTTGAGGGTGAGGACGGCGATCACCACGCCGGTCAGGGAGGCGTCCAGGCCCGCCCCGGCCAGTGCCAGGGTGACCGGTGAGGCCCCGTCCCGGGTGCGTGCCGCCACGGCGTAGACGAAGGCGCCCGCCAGCGCGGCGCCGGCGACGCCGAACCAGATGTAGGAGCGCAGCGTGGTCAGCCCGAGAACGCTGATCGCCACGACCACGCCCAGCGAGGCGCCCGAGGAGACACCCATGATCCGTGGATCGGCCAGAGGATTGCGGGTCAGCGCCTGCATCAGCACCCCCGCCACGGCCAGGGCGGCACCGGCGGCCACGCCGACGACCGTCCGGGGCACCCGCAGTGAACGTACGATCAGGGTCTCGTCGTCGTTACCGGAATGCAGGAGGGCGTGCACCACGTCGCCGGGCGCGATGCCCCGGCTGCCCGCCGCCAGGCTCGCCAGCGCCGCGGCCACCAGCAGCACGGCCGAACCCGTCAGCACGGCCAGCCGCTTGCGCGTCCCCGCCACTCGCCACCTGCCGTTCCCCGAATCGACCCAACGAGTTAGGTTAGGCACACCTAATCGCGGCGCGATCTTAGAGGACGAGGGTCGTGTCCCACAAGTCCGTACATGTCACAGGCTGGATCGGGGGGCGGCGGGGTACCGGTCAAGCCAGGGGCCTCGCACCCCGGAAAAGGGACTTTCGGCCCTGGCCTGAGCCGTGCGCGACGGGCAAGGTGGCTCCGGTCGTGTGCGTGGCCGTGGAGGGTGGTCGCGTGATGAGGAGGCGAGCGATGCCCGGTGACGAGCGGTACCGGTCATGGGCGATGGCGGGACGCGCGTACGAGGTGGTGTCCCGCCGATCCGCGGCACCGGGCGAGATGACGCTCACGCTGCGCCCGGACCACGGTCACACCGGTCATGCCGAGCCCGCCGTCGCGGCCCTTCCGGGGCAGTACTGGGTCCTCCGTACGGCCACCGGGATGCGCCTGCCGGTGGTCGGCGCCCACGCGCCCGAGGGGCCGCTGGAGCTCACCACGGTACGGATGCCCTGCGGGCCCCCACCGGCCCAGGTGGGCGAGCGCGTCATGGTGCGCGGCCCGTTCGGCAGCGGCTGGGACCTGGAGATCGCGGTCGGCCGGACGGTGCTGTGCGTCGCCTGGGAGTCCCGGCTGGGACTGCTGCGATCGGCGGCGGACCAGCTGATCGCCTCCCGCCCCCGGCACGCCGGCCTGCGGATCTGGGTGGGCGGGCGCACCCCTCCGGCGGCCTCGTCCCGCGCCGACCTGAGCCGGTGGGCCCTGCGCGGAGCGGACGTCACGGTCGTCTCCGGGGGCGATGTCGCGATGACCGAGGCCGTCCGCCAACTGGACTTCCCCCCGGAGGCCGGCGTGGCGCTGCTCGCCGGTCCTCTCCCCATGATGAAGGCGACCGCCGAGGCGCTGGTCCGGCACGGCGTCCCGGCGGGACGGATCCAGCTCGCCACCCATCGGCTCATCCGGTGCACCAACGGGCGATGCGGCAACTGCCGGGTCGGGGGCAAGGGCCACCCCCTCTTCGCCTGCCAGAGCGGACCCGTGATCGGCTACGACCTGCTGACCGCGCCGTCACAGGGGTAGACCCCGCTTCGGAATCGGCCCGGCGTTACTCCGTGGATGCCACGGGAAGGGGACCTTCCACGTGGAATCGTATAGAGGGGGTCACGATGAGTGTCCTGGAACGCTGGGAGCCGAGGCATCTGTTCCCTGATCTGTTCGACTGGCTGGACTCGGCGCGTCCCGGCTTCAGCCAGGCCATCCGGGTCGAGGACTACTCCGAGAACGGCACCTACGTGGTCCGCGCCGAGCTTCCCGGCATGGACCCCGACAAGGACGTCGAGATCACCGTGTCCGACGACGTGCTGCACATCCACGCCGAGAGGCGCGAGGAGACGAAGGAGCCCCGCCGGTCGGAGTTCCGTTACGGTTCGTTCGACCGGTCTCTGGTCCTGCCCGCCAAGGTCAAGGCCGAGGACATCAAGGCGTCCTACGACAAAGGCGTCCTGACGGTGCGAGTTCCGATGCCAAAGGACACCCAGAAGGAGCCCAAGCGGGTCGCCATCGAGAAATAGCTCTCTCCCGCGAGGGTCGTGCCACCTGGGCACCGGGCCGTCTCTGGCCCGGTGCCCTTCACCCCGTACCCCCAGCCCCGGAACGAGGGACCCAGCATGGTCAGCGACAACTCCACCAGGCTCGCCGTGCTCATCGACGCCGACAACACCCGTCCCACGATCATCGAGGGGCTGCTGGCCGAGGTCGCCAAGTACGGAACCGCCCACGTCAAACGCGCCTACGGGGACTGGACCGGCACCGGGCTCAAAGGCTGGAAGGACCATCTGCTGGCCCAGTCCATCCAGCCGATCCAGCAGTTCGCCTACACGTTCGGCAAGAACGCCACCGACGCGGCGATGGTCATCGACGCGATGGACCTGCTGTACTCAGAGCGTTTCGACGGGTTCTGCATCGTCTCCAGCGACAGCGACTTCACCCGCCTGGCCGCGCGGATCCGCGAGTCCGGCCTGACCGTCTACGGGTTCGGCGAGCACAAGACGCCCAAGCCGTTCGTGGCGGCGTGCGACAAGTTCATCTACATCGAGAACCTCACCGCGCCCGACGGCGGGGCGCCGGCGCCCGCCCGCCAGGCCGCCAAGCTCAAGGCCGACACCGCGCTGGTGCGCCAGCTCCGCAACGCCGTGGAGGCCGCCTCGGACGATGACGGCTGGGCCCCGCTGGCTTCGGTCGGCCACATCATCACCAAACAGCAACCGGACTTCGACTCCCGCACCTACGGCTACACCAAGCTCAGCGACCTGATGGCCGCGACGAGCCTGTTCGCGCTGGACCGCCGCAGCCCCGGCGAGGGGAAACCGTCCGTCATCTACGTCCGCGACAAGCGCCACCGGAACAGCGGCCCCTAGGAACCGGCCGGTTCTTCGGGCCCGTGGACGACCGCCACAGGGCAGTCCGCGCTGTGGAGCAGGGCGTGGCTGACCGATCCGAGCATGAGGCCACGGATCCCGCCCAGCCCGCGTGAGCCGACGACGAGCAGGCGGGCACCCAGAGACGCCTCCAGCAGCACCTCATGCGGAACACCGGTCACGACCCTCCCTCGCGCGTCCACCTCGGGATGGCGCCTGCGCAACGGTGCCAGCAGCCGGGCCAGCCGTGTCTCGGCCAGCGCGCCCAGCTCGTGCTGCTCCACCAGTGGCGGCAGCGCGACCTCGGGTGAGGGGCTCCAGGCGACGATCGCGGTCAGCGGGACCCGATGGACATCGGCCTCGGTGAAAGCCAGCTCCAGGGCGGCCTGTGAAGCGGCCGAGCCGTCCACACCGACCACCACACGGCCCCGTTCCTCCCCCGCCCCGGCCTCGGGCTCGCCGCGGAGCACCACCACCGGGCAGGCGGCATGCGCGGCCACCTGGGCGCTCACCGAGCCCAGCACCAGACCGGCGAACCCGCCCAGGCCACGGGAACCCAGGACGATCATCTCGACCCGCCCGCTCAGCTCGATCAGCTTGGCGGCCGCCGATCCCCGTTCCAGGTCGGAGCGCACCTCAAGGCCGGGCGCGGCGTCGCGGAGACGCTCCACGCCCTCGTCCAGGATCTCTTGCGCCACGGTCCGCAGATCCACGACGGGCATGCCGATCGACGCGCCGAAGTTGAACTCCCACACGTACGTCACGGTGACGGGCAGCCCACGGGCCGCGGCCTCGTCCGCGGCCCAGCGGAGGGCCCGCGCACCGGCGTCGGAGCCGTCATAGCCGACGACGACGCCGGCCGGCTCGGCGTTCGTGGTGCTCATGCCCGCTTTCCCCCTGTCCAGGAACGACGCTGCCGGACTACCGATCCTTACCCTCAGCAGCGAACCCAATCAGCCTCGCCGCGGCAGTGGAGACGCTCAGTAGTTGGGCATGTACCTGATTCCAGGAGACGACGGCGAGGTACGAGCACGATGACCAGCGGACTGCTGACCGATCTGTACGAGCTGACGATGGCGGCGAGCTACCTTCGCCGCGGCATGACCGGCCCGGCCACCTTCAGCCTGTTCGTCCGCCGCCTGCCGCCCGATCGCGGCTTTCTCCTCGCCTGCGGCCTGGAGGACTGCCTGAGCTTCCTGGAGGACTACCGGTTCTCCCAGGACGACCTGTCCTACCTCGAAGAGCGACAGGGTTTCGACGCCCCGACGCTCCGGGCGCTGGAGGCGCTGCGTTTCACCGGGGACGTGTGGGCCGTCCCGGAGGGCCGCGTGGTGTTCGCCGGGGAGCCCCTGCTGGAGGTGACCGCGCCGATCAGCGAGGCCCAGCTGGTCGAGACCGCCCTGCTCAACCACATCACCTTCAACACCACCATCGCCACCAAGGCCGCGCGATGCGTGCGGGCGGCGGGCGGGGCCCAGGTCATCGACTTCGCCTTCCGCCGGACCCAGGGCATCGACGCCGGGATGACCGTCGCCAGGGCCTCCCACATCGCCGGGTTCTCCGGCACCAGCAACGCCGAGGCCGCCCGCCGGTACGGCATCCCGGCCGTGGGCACCATGGCCCACTCCTACATCGAGGCGTTCCGGGACGAAGAGGCGGCCTTCACCGCGTTCGGCACCGACTTCCCCGACCGCACCACGCTGCTGGTCGACACCTATGACACCCTCGACGGCGTCCGCACGGCGATCCGCACCGCCCGCCGGACCGGACTCGGCTCGCTCGCCGGCGTCCGGCTCGACTCCGGGGACCTGTACGAGCTGTCCGTCCAGTCCCGCCGCCTGCTGGACGAGGCGGGCATGACCGACGCCCGGATCGTGGCCAGCGGAGGGCTCGACGAGTACCGCATCGCCGAGCTCACCGAGGCCGGGGCACCGATCGACATCTACGGCGTCGGCACCAAGATGGGGGTGTCGGCCGACGCGCCCCACCTCGACAGCGCCTACAAGCTGGTCGCCTTCGAGGACAGGCCGGTCATGAAGCTGTCCACGGGGAAGGCGACGGCGCCGTGCGCCAAGCAGGTGTATCGCGGTCCGGAAGGCGACATCGTCGCGTTGCGGGACGAGCCCGCGCCACCGGGCACGCAACCGCTGCTCGTCCCGGCGATGACGGCCGGACGCCGTACGTCGCCCCCCGAGCCGCTGGACACGGCCCGCGAACGATGCGCGGCCGACCTCGCCGCTCTGCCCGATGCGTTCACCCGGCTCCGGAACCCGGAGACCGGCACGGTACGCCTGAGCGAGGCACTGGAACGCACCCGCGACCGCCTCCGCAGGGAGCTGGCGCCGGGCTGACGGCTTCCGCGAAGACCGCCGGGGGCGGGATCAGGGGGCGTCGAAGCCTGCCGCCGTAAGGACGTCCCTGCCCTGGGCTGACAGGACGAGCTGGAGGAACTGCTTGGCCAGGCCGGGTTGCGGTGCCTTGCTCAGGGTGACGATGGGGTAGTCGTTGATGGCCTGGGCGGACTCGGGGAAGTCGATGCCGATGACCTTGGCGCCGGCGGCCTTGACGTCGGTGCGGTAGACCAGGGCGGCGTCGGCCTCGCCCAGGGTGACCTTGTTGAGAGCGCTCTTGACGTCCCGTTCCAGGGACGCGGGCTTGACGGTCACCTTGGCGGCGGCCAGGGCCTTCTTCGCGGCGGCGCCGCAGGGGACCTGTTCGGCGCACAGCACGACCTTGAGGTCGGGATCGGCCAGGTCCTGGAGAGTGGCGACCTTCCCGGGGTTGGCGGCGGGGACGGCGATCTGGAGCCGGTTGCGGGCGAACGTCTGTGGCCGGTCATCGGCCAGGTCGGCGTCCGTGACGGTCTTCATGGTGGCGGGGCTGGCCGAGGCGAAGACATCGACCGGGGCGCCCTGGGTGATCTGCTGGGCGAGGCCCGAACTGCCGCCGAAGTTGAACCGGACCCTCACCCCCGGGTGGGACCGCTCGAAGGTCGTGCCCAGCGCGGTGAAGGTCTCGGTCAGCGACGCGGCGGCGAACACCGTCACCGTCTTACCGCCCCCGCTTGAGGCGCCGTTGTCGACGTCCCCGCAGCCGGCGATCGCCGTGGCGGCCAGGGCGAGGCCCAGGAGGGCGGTGGTCAGGTGTTTGAACGACACGGCGGGCTCCTTGGGAGGTGAGGCTCGGGTTGCGCCCCAGGTCAATGAGGAGTGGTGCGTTCGACCACGACGTTGGTCGACTTGATGACCGCTTCGGCGAGAACGCCGACCTCAAGGTCGAGCTGGTCCGCCGCCTCCCTGCTCATCAGCGACACCAGCCGGTAGGGACCGGTGGTGATCTCCACCTGCGCCATGACGCGATCGCGAACGACCTCGGTGACGATGCCGCGCAGGCGGTTACGCGCCGAGGAGGTCGCGGCGGTGTGCCCGGCCTCGCCGTCGGCGATCCTGGCGCGGGCGAAGGCGGCCAGGTCCGCGCCCTCGACCACGCGCCGTCCACCCTGGTCACGGCGCGCGGGCAGCCGACCGGCGTCCACCCAGCGGCGCACGGTGTCGGGGCTGACTCCCAGCACCGCCGCGACCTCGTTGATCCGGTACTCCGCCACGTTCCTCACCATACTCTCGCAAAATCCATGCCCCAAGGCCTCCTAGTGAGGCATCTGCGCTCGACTAGAGGGAATCGGCTTGCATCTGAGCAAGCTCATCGGAGCTGTCACGTCCGGGGGTGAACGCCCTGCCCGTTCTCACCCAAAGGCCAGTGAGAGGGCATCGCCGGGGGCGCGTGCGAGCGATCCATCCGAGCGACCGTCTCCGGGGCGAGCGGGCGGGTTTCACGCCTGGGCGCCTGGAGGGTCGGGGACGAGGACGATCTTGCCGAGGACATGGCCCTCCTGGACCTCGGCGAGCGCCTCACCGGCCTCGTCGAGCGGCCGGACCTGCGTGACGCAGGGATCCAGCCTTCCCGTTGCGACCAGCTCGGCGAGTTCTTCGAGAACGGCGGTGCTGCGGTC
This sequence comes from Actinomadura sp. SCN-SB, assembly GCF_043906805.1. Classification (NCBI taxonomy): domain Bacteria; kingdom Bacillati; phylum Actinomycetota; class Actinomycetes; order Streptosporangiales; family Thermomonosporaceae; genus Actinomadura; species Actinomadura sp. SCN-SB. The sequence continues at coordinate 62,914 of NZ_JBIMPP010000011.1, forward strand.
CCGCTCGACCGTCCGGCCGCCCAGCTCATGGACCAGCGGCCGGTCGGCCACCGACAGCAGCCTCGACCGGTCCTCGACCAGAGCCGCGACGGTGCTCAGGGCATCGCCGCCGACGAGGTCGAAAACGGCGTCCACCCCGTCCGGCGCGGCGGCGCGCACGCGATCCAGGACACCCTCCCCGTAGGCCACCGGGGTCGCGCCGAACCCGGCGACGAGGTTGTGCTTGGCCGGGCTCGCCACCCCTACGACCTTGAGCCCCCGGGCCCGCGCGAGCTGCGTGACGGGGATCCCCACGCCGCCACCCGCGCCATTGACCAGCAACGTCGCCCCGGCGGGCAGCGCGAGGTTCTCCAGCACGTCGTACGCGGTGCCCGCCGCGACCGGCAGGACCGCGGCCGCCTCCGGAGCCACGGCGCCGGGCCGGTGCGCCGCGAAGGACGCGGTGACCAGCGCCTGCTCCGCCCAGCCGCCGACCATTCCCGGGCAGCCGCCGAACACCTCGTCGCCGACCGCGAACCCCGTCACCTCCGGTCCGACGGCGGTGACGGTCCCGGCCACCTCACGCCCCAGCACCGCGGGGCCGACCGTTCCGTAGGAGCCCTCGCGGAGCCGCCAGTCGCCGGGGTTCACCCCCGCGGCACGCACCCGGACGAGCAATTCACCCGCACCGGGAGTGGGCACCGGGACATCGAGGAACGTCTCGTTCTCCGGCCCGCCAATCGCAGTGAATCCGTACGCCCGCACTCTCGCTCCCCACGACGTCGCGTCCCCCGCCGATCAGTCAGGGCCGCGATCATAGGACATCATCCAAGGCGAAGTTCGGTCCCGACGGGATCAGTGGCGGCTCGCGCGGGGCCTCTTGGGACGGGTGCCGTAGGCGCAGATCAGGAAGATCAGGGAGGCCACCGAGCAGATGACCGGGACCGCCGCCCTGTCCGCGGTCGTCCGGCCCGCCTGCTCCACGATGCCGCCCGGATCGGACTCGGGGTACTCGATGCGGACCTGAGAGCCGACCCCGTCCGGTTCGTCGTGCCAACGGTCCGATTTGATGGACGCCACGTGCCGTCTGCCGTCCGGCGTGGTGAAGGCCACGTCCCAGTACTTGGTCTTGTTCGAGGTGTATCCGCGGACCACGACGCCGTCCGTCTCGACGCCCCCGCGTGCGAGGCCGCGCTCGACGTTGGCGGTGATGAGCGCGGAGACGGCGAAGAACGCGGCCGCCACGAGGCAGAGCACCGTCATGCCCCACGGGAAGTTCACCGTCCGAAGCCGCGGCCGCTCCGAAGCGGCGGCGAAGCGCTTCGTGTGGCGGTTTTCGAGGGCCGCCATCCATGTGCTCCACACACCCATCGAAGCCTCCCTGTTCATGACAGGACGCCGACCGCTCCGATCTGGTGCCAGAGATGGCAGGTTATGGCCATCTTGGGCGGCATGTTGCGCCTTGGAGCGTCATCGGCTGGGACGCAGATGCCAGCGGCCGGTGCCGCCGTCCCCGTTGACCTGAAGCAGGGTCCACGGGCGCACCTCGATGCGTTCGTTACGGCCCGCCGCGATGACGTGTGTGGACGACGGGGCCATTGCGTCATCCAAGCGATGGATGGTGATTGCCTTCTTGCCTTTGTAGGAGGCGTCCACCATGGTGTGAGGTCCGGTGTACAGCAGGACCTCGGTGTCGCGTCCGTTCACGGAATCCTCGAATGTACGAAGGTGATTCACGCCGCGGCCATCCAGCAAGTCCTGGGTTCCGGGTGCAAGACGTAGTGGCAGGACCTTGAGGGACCAGTCACCTTCTCCACTGATTTGCAGCATGGCTCCGGCCGGGACGGCGAACACCGCGCGGAACGGGCTGCCGGGATACCGTCGCCATCTGTGCCACACGGCCGGGGCCGCATGGAGGGAACCGTATTCGAGGGTGAGGTCGGGCCTGCGCAGGAGCACCTGTGCGGCACCGGTGTTGCCGGTGAGGACACCAATGCCCGAAGGGCCTGTGTACGCGACCACGTCCGCGCCCTCGCCATGGATCTCCGAGTCGAACTCCGGTGCCGTCTCGGGCCCGGAAAGCGTGACCGTCCAGGAGCCGGACGCACGGATGCGCAAGTACCGTTCGTCTCCTCTGCGGGGCCCATCGGCGAGAACGACCCGAACGGGCGCCTGACCAGCACGCATGGACACCAGCGCACGGCCGCGGCCGTGTTCGGTCTGATGCAGCGTGGCGTCCAGTACGGTCGGGCCGTCGTTGCTGATTCGCGCCACGACCGGCTGCGGCAGCGCTCCCTTGATGGTGATGGTGCGATCGCCGACGCCGTGATGGGTGCTGCTTCTGCCATCCATGAAATGGTCGGTGGGCTGGAAACGGGGCTTTCGGACCACGGGGACCGAAGGACCCTGGCCGAGCCGGCGGCGCAGTTCCTCGGCGGTCCGTTCCGGTTGCCTCACTCTTAGCGAGATGCGCCGATAGGTCTCGTCGCGTCGTGGCAGGCGAGGCCGGTCGGCGAACTGCCGGCTCTCCACGAGCCAGATCCAGTTGCCCCACCTGAGATGCCGTCCGGGCAGACGTCGTTCGGCGCGGAGCAGAAGGTGAAGGTTGGGCTCCTCCCTGAAAGGGGTGAGTTCGGCGTATCGGCCGGGCACCAGGTACCCGCCTGTCTTGTGGTGCACTGCGGCGATGTCCTCACGGCGGATCCGCACGGTCTTCCACAGAAGGACGCTGTCCCGGAGGAGAATCGCGTCGCCGGTCACCCGCATCCTGGGGCGCAGTACCAGCATCCTGCCGATCTGCACCGCCATCCCCGTCAGAAACACAGAGAGAAGAGGGAACCAAAGCAGGACCAGCCTGTCCTCGAACTCCACAGTGCGAGGCAGTTCTTCCAGCGGCATCGCGAGCAGCCCGAACGCGAAGAACGCGAAGAGCGGCCACGCGGTTCCCCAGGCAATGGTCCTCCAGGGCGATCTGATCACGCGGACCCGTACGTCGGAACGGCCCCACGTGCTCACATCCCAGCGGTCGGGTTCCAGGATGCCGCGCACCCACCCACGGCAGGCAGCGATCACAGAGCGTCCCCGTGGCCGCCGCCTCACCCTGCTCCATGGCGTACGCCGGACAACGAGAAGGATCACTGCGGCGCCGAGCAATCCGGCCAACGACCCGAAAATCAGGGGCGCGGCCGCTTCGCTGGCCGGCGTTGGAGGGGTCGCCGTCGCGTACACGACCTCGCGCAACCCGACATCGATGGCGGGCACTCGCCGGCCTTGGACGATGGTCTCGTGGTCCGGGCCGCGTAACCTCACGCCCCGGCCCGGATCGCTCTCCGCCCGGTCGGTGGTGAACGTGCCGTGCCAGAAGCAGCCTTCGCGAGAGCAACGCAACCACGAGGCGGTGAACGTGCCGATCCGGCCGTCCCCGGCCACCGCACGCTCGGCGGCACGGTACTCGCGTATTCCGTTGCCAAGGCCGAACACGGCCCACACCACCAGAGACACGGCGGCCAGCCACCCCAACGAGAGAGGCAGCGACCTCGTGCCACCGGGGAGAGCGCGGACCATTGCACATCACCATCAACGGGCGGGAACGATGCCGTGGAAACACCGCGATGATCGCAGGATGCGGGCCGTACCGCATGCCCGGCCGGAAGATCCCGCTCTACCGGCGGCCATCGAGGTGGCGGTCTACCGGATCGCCGAGGAGGCGCTCACCAACACGATCCGGCCCCGCGGGCACACCGGTGCGGGCCACGTCCGGCACCTCACGACGGTGAGCGGCGAAGGGCTCCCTCGTATTGGGTGCGGGAGAACAGGAAGGGGCCCACGGCGGACAGGTCCCGGTCACGGCGCGAGTTGCGGAAACCCGACCACCGCACGGTGCCGTCCGCCACCTCGATCCGCGCCAGAAGTGACCAGCAGCCGGCCATGCCGCACCCCCGAGCAGGTGAGCAGCACGCTCTCGCCGTCTTCCCTGATGCCCCGGGGCTCGTCCTCCGGTTTCCCCAGGAAATGGCGGCTCGGCCAGTAAAAGTCCGTGAGCAGGCCGGTGTAGGCACCGGCCATCGCGAACGGCAGCTCCGCCTGACGCACCAGATCCACCAGCCGAACACCGTTGATCAGGATGCCGGATCGAGAGAACTCGATCGAGTCCATACCGGCACGATAGGACCTGGCCGTTCAGCCTGCGGGCTTCCAGATGCGTGGCGGCACGCGCCGCCGGCTCGTTTAACGTGCCTGGAACCTGCTTGGAACACGCCGTCTCTACGGTCGAGATCATGGAGAGGGAGGTCATCGGTGGCCGCCGCGAGTCCGTCCTGCTCGACAATTCCAGCCGCCGGGTCCGGCGGGCCTGGCATGTGGTCGCGGTGGCCGAGGACGTGGGCGACGAGCCCGTTCAGGTGTGGCTGCTCGGCGAGCCGTGGGTGCTGGTACGGCTCGACGGCTCGATCCGGGCGTTCCCCGACCGCTGCCCGCACCGGCTGGCGCCGCTGTCGGCCGGGTGGGTGAAGGACGGCACACTGCAATGCGGGTATCACGGCTGGCGGTTCGCCGGTGACGGAAGGTGCGTGGAGATCCCGGCGCTCGGCAAGACCGACCGCATCAGCCGCCGGGCGACGCTCGCGTCCCCCGCGGGGATCACCGAACGGTACGGGCTGGTGTGGCTGGCGCCCGAGGAGCCGCTCGCGCCGATGCCGGAGTTCCCCGAGTGGGAGGCCGCGGACTTCCAGCGGGCCATGTGCGCCACCGTCCGCACCCCGGTGAGCGCCGCCCAGCTCGTGGACAACTTCATGGACGCCTCGCACTTCCCGTACGTCCACGCGGCGACCTTCGGCGTCGACGAGAGCGCGCGGGTCGTCGACGCGGGGGTGGAACGCGACGGCTGGAGCGTGCACACCACCTTCTCGACGTGGTACCGCACGATGGACGACCCGCGCGCGGACGCCGGTGAACGCGACAGCCTGCAACGGCAGGACCTCTTCAAGCAGGGGTTCGCGTCCTACAACGTCTACCTGCGGCTGGACTTCCCGGACATCGGCTGGACGTTCGGGATCATGTTCTGCTGCCAGCCGGAGACCGCGGAGAGCACCCGCGTCTACAAGCTGATCGCCCGGCGCGACGACCTGCCGCCCGATCCGCGGCGCCTGGACGCCTTCGTCAAGGACGAGGACCGCATCACGGCCGAGGACCTCGGCATCCTTGAGCGCTACCCGCATCGCCACATCCATCTCGACCGGCACACCGAGATGCACACGAAGGCGGACCGGCTGAGCCTCGCCTGGCGGAACCTGATGGCGGAGATGCCCGGCTGAGTCCCGGGCCTCAGCCGTGCTCGGCGAGCAGCGGGTTGCGGTAGCTGTGCGTCGCGTCGAACCGGGACAGCAGGTACGGCCCGGCCGTCAGCGGCTCGTACCGTGGTGACCCGCCGGGTTCCAGGCAGGTGGGCAGGCAGCTGATCTCGGCGTTGAACGGCGGCGTGACGAACAGCGGCATCGAGTACCGGTCGGTGTCCGGCGGGTTGACCACCCGATGCGGGTTGGACACCCAGCGGTCGTTGGTCCAGATCGACATGAGGTCGCCCAGGTTCACCACCAGCGCGTCCGCGGGCACCCGCACCTCGATCCACGTGCCGTCCCGCCGCATGACCTGGAGGCCGCCGATGCCGTCGTCGGCGAGCAGGGTGACGGTGCCGTAGTCGGTGTGGGCGCCGCAGCCGAGCTGTCCCGCGGCGGGCCGGAGGTCGCGCTGCGGCGGGTAGTGAATGAGCCGCAGGTGGTACATCGTCTCGCCGCCGGGCAGCCCGATGATGTGCCCGTCGGGCATGCCGAGCGCCCGCGCCATCGCCCGCTGCACCCGCTCGGCCGCCTCGATCGCCTGGGCGCGGTACTCCTCCCAGGCCGCGCGGAACCCGGGCAGGTCGGGGAACTGGTTCGGCCCGGCCAGCGGCACCCCGGCGCGCACCTCGGGGTGGTCGGGGCCGCACTCGTTCCCCGTGTCCAGGGTCTCCTTCAGGTCCCCGGTGCGGCTCCCGGTGTCATCGATGACCTCGGACTCCATCGCGACATAGCCGCGGTGGGCGGGGGACCTGCCGATCGCGATGGCCTCCTTGTCCCGCTCGGGCAGCGCGAAGAACGCGCGCGCCGCGTCCAGCATCCGATCCTTCACGGCCGGGTCGATCCCGTGGCCGGTGACGAGGAAGAAGCCGATCTGACGGCAGATCTCGTCGATCAGCTTCGCGACCTCGTCACCGGCCGCTCCGGGATCGGCCCCGGTGGCGAACGGGCTCACGTCGACGACCGGCAGGCCGACATCCATAGCGCAGAACCTTTCCCTCGACCTTTTCCTACGTTCCGCCTCGTACGAAGGGGACGGCCAGCGCCCGGGGCGTGCGGCTGTCACGCGCCCGCACCATGAGCGCCACCAGGGTGACAAGGTAGGGGAGGGCGAGGAACACCTCGTAGGGCACCGCGGTCGCCGTCCCCTGCAAGCGGAGCTGGGCGGCGTCGCAGAATCCGAAGAGCAGCGCCCCCAGCACGCAGGGAACCGGCCGCCACCGCGCGAACACCACCAGGGCCAGGGCCACCCAGCCGCGCCCGGCCGTGACGTTCTGGACGAACAACCCCAGCGGCCCGCACACCAGCATCGCACCGGCCAGCCCGCCCAGGGCGCCGCCCGCGACGGTGGCGGCGAACCTGACCCGGTCCACCCGGTAGCCGAGGGCGTCCACCGCCTCGGGCGCCTCGCCCGCCGCGCCGAGGACGAGCCCGGCGGTCGTCCGGTTCAGCACGAACCAGACGACGACCAGCGCGACCAGCACCAGCACCACCAGCGGCGGCATCGACAGGCGCGGGATGCGCGGCGGCGACTGGCCGATGGCGTACGAGCGTTCGTAGAGGTAGGTGGTGGCCGACAGGGCGAGCAGGGTGAACGCCAGGCCGGTCACGATCTGGTTGGCCTGGACGACCACCACGAGCACCGCGAACACGGCGCCGCAGAACGCGCCCACCGCCAGTCCGCCGAGGATCCCGATCCACGGCGACCCGGACTCCAGGGTCACCAGGTAACCGGCGAGCCCGCCGGAGAGCATCATCCCCTCCAGCCCGAGGTTCAGCACCCCCGCCCGCTCGCTGACGAGCTCGCCGAGGGCGGCCATCGCCACCGGCACGGCGAGCCGCACCGCCGCGGTCAGCGTGGCCAGCGTCAGCAGAGTCTCCATGTCAGCGCCCCATCCGGTGTGCCAGCGCGTCCCCGGCGACGAAGAACACCACCACGAGCGCCTGGACGACGCCCGCGGTCGAGGACGGGATCTCATAGCCGCGTTCGGCGGCGTCGAAGCCGGTCGACAGCGCGGCCAGCGCGAACGCGGCGATCAGCACCCCGGTGGGACGCAGCCGCCCGAGCAGCGCGACGATGATCGCGGTGTACCCGTAGCCGGTGGCGAAGTCCGGGGTGACCCGCTCGGTGACGCCGGCGACCTCGACGTACCCGGCCAGGCCGGCGAGCGCCCCGCACACGGCCAGCACCGCGAGCGTGACCCGCGCCGGGCGCGCCTCGCCCGCGCCGAGGACCTCCTTGCCCGCGCCGAGCACGTCCACCCGATAGCCGAACCGGGAACGGGCCAGCAGCACGCCGGCGAGCGGGACGGCGGCCAGCGCCAAGACGAACCCGAGGTGGATCGCCGGCCCCGGCACTTCGGGCAGGCCCGCGGCGCCGATCGGGCGGCTCTGCGGGGTGAAGGCCCCGGGGTCCCTGATCCCGACCCGCACCGCCCAGGCCAGCAGCGCGGCGGCGACGTAGTTCAGCAGCAGGCTGGTGATCACGACGCTGGCGCCGAACCGGGCGTTCAGCCCGGCGGTCACGGCGGCCCAGCAGGCGCCCGCGGCCACGGCCACCATGAGCGAGGTGAGGACCAGGACCGGGCCCGGCCAGCCGCGCACCCCCTCGGCCGTCGCCCATCCGGTCGCGGCCACCGCGCCGACGATGTACTGGCCCTCGGCGCCGATGGTGAACACCTTCGCCCGGTACGCCACCGCGAGACCGAGCCCGATCAGCAGCAGCGGGGTGGCCACGACGGCGGTGTCGCGCAAGCCGCCGTCGAGGACGAAGACACCGCGCAGGACCTCGCCGTACACCGACATGGGCGCCACGCCCTCGACGCCCATGAGGATTCCGCCGGCCACCAGCGCCACCACCAGCGCGGCGACCGGGACGCCGATCGCCGCCACGAGCCGGTGCCGGCGGTCGTCATCCGGTGGCCGTACCGCCGCGTCCTCCACACGGTCCACGGTCGCCGTCATGAGGCTCCCGCCATGGCCAGGCCGATCGCGGTGCGGTCGTACGGCGGCGGGAAGGGACCGGCGGCCCGGCCCCCGGCCAGCACCACGACGCGATCGGCGACCGCGAACAGCTCGTCGAGCTCGGCGCCGAACCACACCACCGTCGTTCCGCGGGCGGCGGCCTCGGTGATCCGGTTCGCGACCGTCCGGGCGGACTCGGGGTCGAGCCCGCGGGTCGGATGGGCCGCCACGATCATCCGGGGCGTGGTGGCGAGCTCCCGCGCGAGCACGAGCTTCTGCGCGTTGCCGCCGGACAGCCGCGCGGCGGGGACGGCGGGTCCGGCGGACCTGACGTCCCACCGGCGCAGCGCCTCCGCGGCGTCCCGCAGGCGCCGCCGCCGCGGCGGGCGCCATCGCGGGCCGCGGCCCATTTCCAGGTTGTCGGCCAGCGAGAGCGGACCGGCCAGCGCGCGCCGGTACCGGTCGGACGGGATGTAGGCGATCCCGGCCGCGATGCGGGCGCGCGGGTCGCCGACGGGGACCGGCTCGCCGCCGACCGTCACCCGGCCGCGCTCCGGGACCGCGAGCCCGGCCAGCAACTCCTCCAGCTCGGCCTGGCCGTTGCCGTCCACCCCGGCGATCCCGACGATCTCCCCGGCGTCGGCCTCCAGGTCGAACCCGTTGAGGCGCCCGAGCGACGCCCCCCGCACCCGCAGCCGCGGCTCCCCTTCGGCCGGGGACGGCCTTGCCGTCGCGGGCGGGCGCGTTTCCGTAGGCGAGGGCCGGGTGCCGACCATGAAGGTCGCGAGGGCGGTGCGGTCGTGCTCGCTCACCGGCGCGCCCGCCAGCACCGTCCGGCCGCGCCGCAGCACGGTGACCCGGTCGCAGCCCGCGGACACCTCGCCCAGCCGGTGAGTGATGATCACGACCGTGCGTCCGCCGTCGGCCAGCCGCCGGCAGACGGCCAGGAGCCGCTCCGCCTCGGCGTCGGTCAGCACCGCGGTGGGTTCGTCCAGGATCAGCAGCCGGGCGCCCGCGTCCAGGGCGCGCAGGATCTCCAGCCGTTGCCGTTCGCCGACCGACAGCCGCTCGGCGGGCACGTCGGTGCGCACCGCGAGCCCGTGCTCCTCCACCAGCCGCTCCACGCGTTCCCGGGCGGCGCGCGCTCCGGACCGTATCCGTCCGAGGGGACGCGCCAGCGCGAGGTTGTCCCCCGCCGACAGTGTCGGGACCAGCGTGAAGTGCTGCTGCACCATGGCGACACCGGCCTCGCGCAACGCCCGCGGCTCCAGGCGCGTCACCGGCCGCCCGGCCACCGTCACCGTCCCCTCGTCGGGGTGGTCGAGGCCCGCGAGGATGCGCATCAGCGTGGTCTTGCCCGCGCCGTTCTCCCCCAGCAGAGCGTGCACCTCGCCCGAGGCCGCCTCGAAGTCGACACCGGCGAGGGCGACGGTGGCCCCGAACCGGCGCACGATGCCCGCCATCGCCACGGCGGCGGTCCCGTCCGGCCTGGTGGTGCCCGGGTCCTGCCTCGGCTCCGCCTGACGGTTCATTTCTTGTCGTTGTACGGGACGGTCAGGGTGCCGTTCTTGATCGCGGCGAGCTTCTGCTCGTACTGCGACATCGCCGACGGGGAGATCTTGCTCTTCCAGTTGGGGCTGATCACCACGTCCATGCCGCCGTCCTTCATGTCCACCTGGAAGTACCGGGTGGGGTTGACCTTGCCGGCCTCGACGTCGGCGGCCATCAGCCCGAACGTCTTGTCCAGGTTCCACTGGAACGACACCAGCACCGAATCGGCGAGCTTGGACATGTCGCCCACGTAGCCCGACGCGACCGCCTTGCGTTCCTTGGCGGCCTCGATCTGGCCGAACGTCGGGCCCTGCCCGCACCCGACGAACATCGTGGCGCCCGCGTCCGCCTGGGAGAGCGCCGCCTCCTTCGCCTTCTGCACGTCGTACCAGTCGCCGACCGCGACGAACGAGCCGGTGGTCGAGGGCCGTACGAGCTTCGCGCCCGCCAGGAAGGCGTTGTACATGGCGCGGCAGACCGGGATGTCGAAGCCTCCCGCCCCGGCGACCTTCCCGCCGGTGGTGGCGCCCGCCGCGAGGATGCCCTCCAGGTAGGTGGCCTGGTAGTACGGCTGGGCGTAGTCGGCGACATTGCCCTTGACGTCACCGAACCCGCCGCCGTAGGCGAACAGGGTCTTGGGGAACTCCTTGGCGACCTTCTTGACGTCGTCGCCGTAGTTGAACGAGTGGGCGATGACGGGGTTGTAGCCGCGCGAGGCGTAGTCGCGCAGCGCCCGCACGGCCGCGGCACCCGGGGGCACGTTCTCCTGCGTGGCGTAGTCGGAGATGGCGCCCTCGCTCTTGAGCTTCTGCACTCCGGTCAACGCCGCCTCGCCCCACGAGCCGTCCTTGAACTGGGCGCTGTAGACGATGGCGATTTTCGGCTTGGACCCGTCAGCGGGCGCGGCGGTCTCCTTCTTTCCCGCGTCGCCACAGGCGACGGCCGCCATGAAGACGGCCGAGATGGCCGCGACACGCACCAGACCGGCACGTCGGCGGGCAGCAGAGATCATTGGTCGGGCTCCTCCGCGTGAGATCCGGCGTGTCGCGCCGGGGGGTTTCTGCGGACCGTAAGTACGGCCGGTCACGCGGAAGTGAGCCCCGTGTTACGAGCACGAAAATCCAGCCGCGCCCTACCGCCGAGGTGGCGAAGCGTCCATCGCACCGCACCACGGCAGGGCTTCCGGGCCGGGAAGGGCACATGACGTTCCAGCTCGTTCAGCCCTGCCGCGATGTCGTCTTCGAGGTAGGTCCGGGTGCACGGATTCGACGGTGTCGGAGAGGGGCCCTGGCTCAGTGCTTGACGTCGTAGATGAGCTTCAGGATCCCGTTCGGGTAGCGCTCCGACTCCCGGAGCGTCAGCGTCTGCCTGTCGCGGTCGGCCCGCCCGAACATGCTCTTCCCGGCGCCGAGCAGCACGGGGAAGACCAGCAGGTTGTACCGGTCGATCAGGCCCGCGTCCGACAGCCGCCGGGCCAGCTCCGCACTCCCGTGAATGAAGATCGCGCCGCCCTCGCCCTCCTTGAGCGCGGCGACGTCCTCGGTCGAACGCAGGATCGTCGTCGGCCCCCACCCGTCGACAAGGGCGTCCTCGCCCAGCGTCGTCGACACCACGTACTTCGGCAGCTCCTTGTACGCGGCGTGGTCCTCCGAGCCGGGCCAGATCGGCGCGAACGCCTCGTAGCTGCGGCGGCCGAACATCAGCGCCGTCGTGTCGGCGAGTTCCTCGACCTTCAACGACCAGGCTTCCGGAACGAACTCAAGGCCCTTGAACACCCAGCCGGCGCTGCGGTGGTCCTCCCCCGGGCCCCCGCCGGGCGAGTCCACGACACCGTCGAGCGACATGAAACCGGTGTAGACCAGGTCACGCATATCTTCATCCCCTCATGATCGAACAAATCGCGCGGGGTTCACCGTAGATCGCCGGCAGGGGATCCGTCGTGTACGAAAACGACACCGGCTATGGGTGTGAGTTCCGGGTGGCGCGCGCCAGTTGGAGGAGTTCCATCGGCACCGGGAACGCGACGACGGATCCTTGCTGCGAGGCGACGTCCACCAGGGAGCCGAGGGTGCGCAGTTGCATGGCGGCCGGGTGCTCTTCGAGGATGCCGGCCGCCTCGCCGAGGTTCTGGGCCGCCTCCCGTTCACCGAGGGCGTGGATGACGCGGGCCCGCCGGTCGCGTTCGGCCTCGGCCTGGCGGGCCATGGCGCGGCGCATCGCCTCGGGCAGGGAGACGTCACGGACCTCCACCAAGGAGACCTTCACCCCCCACGGGTTGGTGAGGTCGTCGATGACCTGCGCGAGGAGCTGGTTGATCTCGTCCCGCTTGCCCAGCAGGTCGTCCAGGCTCCGCTGGCCCAGGATGCTGCGCAGCGTGGTCTGCGCGATCTTGGACGTGGCCACCTGGTAGTCCTCGATGGCGATCACGGACTTGACCGGGTCCAGCACCTGGAAGTAGGTGACGGCGTCGACCCGCACGGTGACGTTGTCGGAGGTGATGATCTCCTGTGGCGGGACGTCGGCGGTCAGGATGCGCAGGTCGACGCGGATCATCCGGTCGATGATGGGAATGATGAAGAACAGTCCCGGTCCCTTGGCGCCCTGGATGCGCCCCAGCCGGAAGATCACTCCGCGCTCGTACTCCGGGACGATCTTGATGGCGTTCGCCAGGAAGAGCAGCAGGATCGCGGCGGCCGCCGCCAAGCCTATGAGCAGTGCGTTCACGAATCGTCTCCTTCGGTCGGCGGTTCGACCACCAGGGTGAGGCCGTCCAGGTCGACGACCCGGGCGATGGCGCCCTCGGGCAGCGGCGGGCCGGCCGTGCGGGTGCTCCACCACGTGCCCTCAAGGAACGCGCGGCCGTGCCCGTCCCGGACGTCGCGAAGCTCGACCAGCCGGCCGACGAGTCCCTCGGCCCCGGAATGGGCGCGGCCTCTCTGCGCCTGCCGGGCATAGCGCCCGAGCAGGACGGCCAGCACCACGACCACGACCGCGATGGGCACCACGATGAGCGGATCCACCTGGACGCCCTCGGCCGAGCCGGAGAGGAGGAGGGCGCCCACCACGCGAGCGCGACCGATACGCCGTCTCCCGCCTGAGCCGGCGCATCCCACGAGCGCCCGCCCTCTCAGACGCACCCGCACTCCCCGAATGGACGCGTTCCCCGTCCGCGATCACTACCCGTTCCTGACCTGGGCATTCGAGCGCGAGCGTGGCTCGGACACCGGTAGCCGCACCCGATCCGACATGCCGGGCGCCTCGCCCGCTAGGCTCGTCGCCGGGTGTGCCGGGAAGTCTGGTCGGCGAGTCCCGTCCGCCGTTTCCGGGAGTGCGCCGATGACCGCCCTGCTGACCGCCTTCGCCGCGTTGCTGCTGCTGGCCGTGCTGGTGTCCAGCCTGGCCCACAGGACGGTGCTGTCCACCGCGGCGGTGTTCCTGGTCGGCGGGTTCCTGCTCGGCGACGGCGTGAGCGGGCTCGTGTCGATCCGCCCCGGCGACTCCCTGGTGTACGGGCTGGCCGAGCTGGCGTTGTTCGCGGTCCTGTTCACCGACGGCATGCACGCGGGCTGGCAGGACCTGCGCAGCGCGTGGCGGCTGCCCGGCCGCGCGCTCGGCTGGGGATTGCCCCTGACCCTGCTGGTCACCGCGTTGTTCGCACGGTACGTGGTGGGCCTGGGGTGGGTGGAGGCGCTGCTGCTGGCCGCCGTCCTCACCCCGACGGACCCGGTGTTCGCCGCGGCGCTGGTCGGCAACGAGCGGGTGCCGCCCCGGCTGCGGCACCTGCTGAACGTGGAGTCGGGGGTCAACGACGGGCTGATCCTGCCGTTCGTGGTGCTGTTCCTGGCGATCGCGCAGGGCTCGGACGACCTGCATCTGGGGGAGCTGGGCACGGAGCTGGTGCTGGGGCTGGGGATCGGCGTGGCCGTGCCATGGGCGGCGATCATGCTGGAGCGCACCCGGTGGTTCGCGATCTCGGCGAAGTACGAGCCGCTGAACGCGGTGGCGATCGGGCTGCTGGTGCTGGCGCTGGGCAAGGCCACCCACGGCAACCTGTTCCTGGCCGCGTTCGCGGCGGGCGTCACGGTGGCCAGCGTGGGTGAGCGGCACCGGGAGGCGTTCGAGGAGTTCGGCGAGCTGGTGGCCGAGCTGCTCAAGCTGGCGGCGCTGCTGGTGTTCGGGGCGCTGCTGTCGCCGTCGTTCCTGGGCGAGGTGGGCTGGCCGGGATGGGTGTTCGCGGTGCTGGCGCTGGTGGTGGCGCGTCCGGTGGCGATCTGGGTGTCGTTCCTGCGGTCCGGGCTGACCGTACGGGAGCAGGGCGCGGTGATGTGGTTCGGCCCCAAGGGCTTCGCCTCGGTCGTGTACGGGCTGCTGGTGCTGGAGTCGGGGATCGCGGCGTCCGACAAGATCTTCCATCTGGTGGCGGCCACCATAGCCCTGTCGATCCTGGCGCACTCGTCCACCGACGTGCTGGTCGCCCGCGGCTTCGACAGCGAGGGCGAAGTCCCCGCCTGGCACGGCCCCGTGCGCGATGGGGCCGGCACACCGGCGCGGAACCCGGGAAGCGCCGGCCCATCGGCCCGGGGCAGCACGGCGCCCGGCTGATCATTTCACCGTGTGCCGCGCCGTGGGCCACGGCGGCGGGCTCAGCGTTGCTCCGGTCCGTACCACTTCGGCAGGTCGAGTTCGGCGGGGGCCAGTGTGCCGCCGGCCTTCCGGCGGACACGGGCGGAGATCGCCTTCGACTCGTCGGTGCCGGCCAGGCGCAGGATGGCGGCGAAGCTCTCCCGCAAGTCCTCCTCGGTCGGCAGGTCCTGGCGCGAGCCGACGAGGGCCTTGGTGGTGGCGATGGACTGCGACGGGAAACCGGCGATGCGCCGCGCGAGGCGGTCGACGTACTCGTCGAGCTCGGCGTCCGGCAGCGCGCGGTTGACCAGCCCGTACAGTTCGGCGGTAGGGGCGTCGACGTCGTCCGCGCTCAGGATGATCTCCAGTGCGCGGGCGCGGCCGACGTGGCGCGGCAGCCACTCCAGCCCCCCGCCGCCGGGCACCATGCCGAAGCCGACCTCGATCTGGCAGAACGACGCCTTCTCCCGGCTCGCGAAGCGCAGGTCGTTGGCGAGGACGAACTCGTTGCCGATCCCCCGCGCCCGTCCCCGCACCTTGGAGACGCTGACCACCGGCGCCGAGCTGAGCCAGGTGCTGAACCGCGGCCAGTTCTCGATCAGGCTCCGGCCGCCGGGCGCCTCGGAGACCTCCGCGATCCGCGGGAAGTCGACGTGGGCGAAGAAGAAGTCGGGGTTGGCGGACTCGAACACCAGCACACGCACGTCGCCGGCCTTGTCCTCGACGTACCGCTGGAGCAGGCCGAGCCCCGCGAAGACCTCGGGGTCGAAGTAGTTCAGCGGCGGGTTGTCGAAGACGACGCGCAGGTAGCCGGGCGACTCCTCCGCGACGCGGACGACCTCGCTGTCGATGAGGGATGACGCGGGAGCGCCGTACCCAAGGCTCATCAGGCGTTTCCTTTCGGTTCGCGGACGCGGTCAGCGCAGGAAGTCGAGGACCTGGCGGCCGAACTCGTCGTAGTGCTGGAACAGGAAGCCGTGCCCGGAGTCGCCGTAGAGCACCAGGATCGAGTCGCGCACCCGCTGGACCATGGCGAAGGAGTTCATGGCGTGGACCATCACGTCGTGGGCGCCGTTCGCCACCAGCGCCCGCGCGGTGAGCTGGTCGAGCCGCTCCCACGCGGCGTCCTCGCCGGCGCCCCAGCGCCCGATGGCCTCCAGCTGGCTCTTCCAGCTCTCGGGCTTGACCCGCGCGTGGGAGACGTCCAGGCGGGTGCTCAGCCGGGCCAGCGACTCCTGTCCCAGGCGCCGGCCTTCGCTGTCCAGTCCGAAGAAGAGGAAGAGGAAGTCCTCCTCGGTGTTCGTCTCGGCGGTCATCGCCTTCAGCACGCGGGGGTCGCGTTCCGGATTTCCGGGAACGCCGCCGGGGCCGCTGCCGGCGACGACGATCCGGCGCACGAGGTCCGGGTGGTCGAGCGCGACGGCCTGCGTGACGAAGCCGCCCATGGACCAGCCGAGCAGGTCCACCTGGTGGAGGCCGAGAGCGCCCACGAAGTCGACGGCCGCGTCGGCCATCCCCTGGATCGTGTTCGGGGTCGTGCCGGTCGACCGCCCGACGCCCGCGCTGTCGAAGACGATCACGCGCCGCTCGGAGGCGAGCACGTCCAGGAAGGCCGGGTCCCAGTGGTCGATGGTCGCGCGGAAGCGGTGGAGCAGGACGAGCGGGGGTTCCGCGGACTCCTCGCCGAAGTCGCGGTAGGCGTACGTCGCGAGCCGTCCCTGGACTTCTCGGGTCTCGACGTCGTCGGAGAGGTGGGACATGGCGGCATCCTTCGGGTTCGGTCAGTGGTCATGACCGTCATGGCGGTCATGACGGCATATCCCATCTGACTTACGATTGCGAAAGTCAGCCTGACGCTATACGCTGACTTCGCGTCAGGCAAGCCAGCCACGAAGGTAGAGGGATGACGGACCTGCTGGACGACCGGGACGCCTGGTCCATGGCCAACTGCTCGATCGACAGGACGCTGGCGATCGCGGGCAACAGGACGGCGATGCTGATCATGCGCGAGGCGTTCTTCGGCACGCGCCGGTTCGACGACTTCGCCAAGCGCGTGGGCATCGGCGAACCCGCCGCCGCGGCGCGCCTGAAGGAACTGACCGCCGCCGGCCTGCTGGAGCGCACCCCCTACAAGGAGCCGGGCCAGCGGACCCGGTACGCCTACCGGCTGACCGAGAAGGGCCGGGACTTCTTACCGATCATCACGGCGCTGCGGCAGTGGGGCGACACCTGGGCCGCCGACGAGCACGGGCCGGCCGTGGTGGTACGCCACAAGGACTGCGGCGCCCCGGTCCGCGCGGTGCTCCGCTGCGAGGACGGCCACGACGTACCGCTCAGGGAGTCGACCGTCGACGCCGGACCGGGCCTGATCCGCGTCGAACCGGACACCTCCTGAACCCGGCGGGACGACTCCGCCGCAGAAGCGCCCGCACGTCACATCCGCACCACACCCCCTGAGGAGCTGCCGCATGTCCGAGGCACCGAAGACGTCCCCGAGCGCGGACGCGGCGACGCACCGGTCGCGCGCGTACAGCTGGGAGGATCCCACCACCTCCGCCGAGGCCATCCCCCGGCTCAGCGGTCTCGACTTCGTCCGCGGGATCCTGTCCGGGCGCCTGCCCATCCCGCCGATCGCCGCCGCCCTCGGCATGACCCTGGAGGAGGCCGAGCACGGACGCGCGGTCTTCGCCCTGGCGCCGGGCGAGGAGCACTACAACCCCATCGGCGGCGTCCACGGCGGCGTTTACGCCACGCTGCTCGACTCGGCGGCCGGGTGCGCCGTGCAGACCGTCCTCCCCCAGGGCATGGGCTACACCTCGATCGACCTGAACGTGAAGTTCCTGCGCCCGATCACCATCGACACCGGCAAGGTCCGCGCCATCGGCACCCTCCTCCACAGCGGCCGCCGCACCGCCCTCGCCCAGGCGGAGCTCCTCGACTCCGAGGACCGGCTGCTGGCCCACGCCACCAGCAGCTGCATGATCTTCCCGATCACGGCCCGCTGATCACCTCGGCGTCACACGACCGCGGCGCCGGCCCCCGCCGGCGCCGCGTCCCCCGGAGGGTCCGCCTCCACCAGTTCGGTATAGAAGCCGATCTTGAACTGGAGCTGGCCGCACTGTTCGCGCAACCGGGCGATCTTCTCCTCGACCCGTGCGTCGTGCCGCCGGAGCAGCTCGACGCGTTCCGGAACGGTGTGGTCACCGGCACGGGACAGCTCGGTGTAACGCAGCATCTCGGCTATGGGCATGCCGGACTCGCGCAGGCAGCGCAGCATGCCCAGCCAGTTCAGGTCGCCCTCGCTGTACACGCGGCGGCCCCCGGCATCGCGGGCGATGTCCGGCAGCAGGCCGATCCTTTCGTAGTAGCGCAACGTGTCGATGGTGAAACCGCTCTTCTCGGCGGCTTCCGCTGGCGAGTAAGAGGTCACGCCGCCAGCGTTCCACCTGGAGCGCGCTCCGGGTCAGCTCCCACCGGAAGCCGCGCAAAACGCCTTGACCCTGAGCGCGCTCCAGCTTGTTGGATCGAAGGCATGGACATCGCACTGGGCACCATGTGGTTCGGCACGTCGGTGAGCGAGGAGGAGTCGTTCGCCATTCTCGACCGGTTCGTCGAGGCCGGTGGGACGATGCTGGACACCGCGAACAACTACGCCTTCTGGCTGAACGGCGGCGTCGGCGGCGAGAGCGAGGAGGTGCTCGGCCGCTGGCTGGCGTCCCGTCCCGGAATGCGCGACCGGATCGTGCTGGGCACCAAGGTCGGCGCGAAGCCGCTGGCGCCGGGCTCCGGCCTGGAGAACGTCGAGGGCCTGTCCTCCGCCACGATCAAGTCGGCGGCCGAGGACAGCCTGCGCCGCCTCCAGACCGACCACATCGACCTGTACTGGGCGCACTACGAGGACCGGTCCGTGCCGCTGGAGGACACCATGAGCGGCTTCGGCGAGCTGGTCACCAGCGGGAAGGTCGGCCGGATCGGCGTCAGCAACCATCCGGTCTGGCGGGTCGAACGGGCGCGCACGGCCGGGCCCGTCCCGTACACCGACCTTCAGTACCGGTACTCCTACCTCCAGCCGCGGCCGGGAGCGACGCTGCCCGAGGGCGGCCACTACCACGTGAACGAGGACCTGCTCGGCTATGCGCGCGACGCCGGGCTCAGGCTGTGGGCGTACACGGCCCTGCTCTCCGGCGTCTACAGCGGACGTCCCGACAGGCCGCTTCCCGAGCACTACGAGCACGTCGGCAACACGCGCCGCCTCGCCGTCCTCAGCGAGGTCGCGGACGAACTGGGCGCCACACGGAACCAGGTCGTCCTGGCGTGGCTGATGGGCGGCGACCCGCCGATCATCCCGATCGTGGGGGTCAGCAAGCCGGCGCACCTGGAGGAGTTCCTTCCCGCCGCCGAGTTGCGCCTGGACGCCGAACTGCGCGAACGCCTGGACTCGGCCATATGACCTGACCCGGAACGCGAGATCCCGCCGGCCATCGGCGCCGTCACGTGCCGACCCTGTCACCGGACCACCGGACGGACATGCCGTGTTCCGCCAGCTCGTCGAGGAGGGACGCGGCCTTCGGGAACCGGTCGATATGGACCACGCCTCCCGGCCCGGCGTCGCCGTACAGCTCCTGGGCGACGAGCGCCGCGACCGCACCGGTGGCATGGCAGGTCTCGCGGCCGGTCACGGTTCCGGTGACCCCCGCCCCGGATCCGTCCGACGCGGACGCGTGGACGACGAACCCGTCCGATCCGAAGTGCAGCCGGCCCACCAGCGCGGCCAGCGGGGACCCGGCGCGCAGGCGGCGCAGCAGGGCGAAGAACCCGGCGGTCCGCAGGCCGAACACCACGGAGGTCACCAGGCGTGAGTCGAAGCAGATCCGCGTGGTGGCCCGCACGCCGAGCGCCTGACCGACCGTGTACTGGTCGGAGAACGAGAACGGATGGACGGTCCTGACCCCCGCCCGTCCCAGCCGCACCCGCGCCCGCCTGGGACGCGACCCGCGCCCGCCGGGCTCCAGAAGGTGATCCACGACCCATCGCACCGAGTCGGCCCCGTGCTCGCCGCCCAGGCCCAGCAGCAGGCTGAGGTCCACCGTCCGCGCGGCCGGCAGCCGCTCGGCGCAGTGCCGTGCCAGCAGGTTCGTCAGCCCCGGCGCCACCCCGACGCTCAGCACGGCCGTCGCGGCGTTGCTCACCGCGAGATCGTGGAGGGCGGCGATCGACTCCAGCACGGGGGCGGACGCGCTGACATCGACGTAATGCACGCCTCGTTCCAGGCAGGCACGTGCGACCGCTGTGTTGGCGCGTTCCACGCACATGACCACGAGGGCCGCGTCGCGCAGCACGCCGTTCAGCTCCTCGGGCTTCTCCACATCCACGCGCGCGGCCCGCAGCTTGGCGCCACTCGACCGCGCCAGGCGTTCCGCGCGGTCCCAGGAACGTCCCGCCACCACGACGCGTCCCGGAAACCGCCGTCCGAGGATCTCCGCGGCCGCCTTGCCGACCGCCCCGTACCCGCCCAGGACGACGATCGAGCCACCCCGTCCCCCGTTGTCATCGCTCATGCCGTCCAGCATCGAAGGTGGAAGGCATGCGAACAACTACGGGTTTGTGATCGTTGGTATGTCGTGAGTGCATAGCGATGAGGTGCGGCGCATGCTGGATCCCTGGACGTTGCGGGTCATGGTCGAGGTCGTCGAGCGGGGATCGTTCTCGGCGGCGGCCGAGGCGTTGACGATGACGCAGCCGGCCGTGTCCCGGCAGATCGGAGGGCTGGAGCGCAGGCTCGGCGTGAGCCTGTTCCGCCGTCTCCCGCGCGGGGTCGAGCCGACCCCCGCCGGGGAGATCGCCGCCGAGCAGGCGCGCGACATCCTGGCACGCCTCCGCGACCTCGAAGTCCGGCTCGGGACCTTCGCCAGCCTCGACGCCGGGACCCTGCGGATCGCCGCGCACGCCAGCGCGAACACCGCCTTCATGCCGGAGGTGATCCGGCGTTTCGGCCGCGCCCATCCGGGGATCTCGCTGAGCCTCACCCAGGTCGCCTCCGACGCGACGCTCACCGCCGTCCGGACCGGCCGGGTCGATCTGGCGCTGCTCACCGAGTGGAGCCTGTACGCCGACCTGCCCGCCGCCAGGACCGACCCGTCGCCCGAGCCTCTCGGCCCGGCCGCGCTCGCCGGACTCGACCTGGTCCCGCTCCTGGACGAGCGGTTCCAGGTCGCGCTGCCCGTCTCGCATCCGCTGGCCGCCCACCGCCGGGTACGGCTGAGCGACCTGCGCGACGAGACCTGGATCGAGGGCGGCCATCCCGACTGCCTCGGCCCCATCCCCCGGCTCACCGAGGCTTTGGCCGGGACGCCGCGCATCGGGTTCTTCTGCGAGGACTGGAACGGCAAACAAGCGCTGGTCGCGGGCGGCTCCGGCATCACGCTGGTGCCCACCCTCGCGCAAGGGGTCACCCACCCCGGCGTCACGCTGCGGCCGACCGTCCCCGAGCTTCCCGGCCGCCGCCTCTACTCGGTGTCGACGGCCCCGCCTTTCCGCTACCCCGCGGTGGAGGCGATGCTGAACGTCCTCACCGAGGCCGCCCGGGAATACGCCCCGCCTGATGGGTCTTCGCCCGGAAGACAGGCCGATGAGGCGGACGCGGCTCAGCCGCCGCCGAAGGACTCGGGGTGAAGCCCAGCCGCTGCGCGGTCTTGATCACCCGCAGCAGCGTCACGGCCTCGGGCGCCCGAGCCGGTCATCGCCGCGTCCCCGGGGCCTTGCTCATCCGGGCGGCGCGGGCGGCCAGCGCCTCCAGCACCGCGAGGTGCCGGTCACCGGCGCCGATCTGGAGAGCCAGCTCGCCGCCGGTCGCGGTCAGGGTGAAGGTGAAGAACGAGCAGCACCCCGTCTCACGGACCGCCAGTTCGGCCGCTCGCCCGGCCACCTCCGGGTCGGGACGCAGCATCAGTTGCACTTCGCCGGACGTGGCCGGGCGCACTTCGGTCACCGCCTCGGCGAACAACGCGTCGAACTCGGCCAGCCGCAACGGCCGCTCGGCCGTCGGCAGCGTGCACGCCTGCGGCGCCCATCCCTGGTCGTCCGGGCCCGCCGGTACCCGCTGAAGTTCCATGGTTCGACGGTAAGCCTGTACCTCGGTACCGGATGCAACCCCGTTCTGAAGTCATGCCTACCCGCGAGGGCCTTCCGCGCCTGAAGACACGGGCCTTTCTTCGTGTGCGATGGGAGAAGGCGTGGCCGTCTTCCGTGCTCGAAGGGCTCGTCGCGCTGACAGCGCCACGGCCAGGATGACCAGTCCCAGGATCACCATCGTGACGGGCCGTCCCAGCACGTAGCCCGGGTTCCCGTCGGAGTAGGCGAGGGTCTGGCGTAGCGAGGTTTCGAGCGTGGGCTGGAGGACGACGGCGAGCACGAAGGGGGCCATGCCGAACCCGGCGCGGCGCAGGACGAAGCCGAGCAGTCCCGCGATCAGCATGACCAGGACGTCGAACATCGAGTTGTTCTCGGCGTACACGCCCACCACGCACAGGCCGATCACGATCGGCATCAACGCCTGCGGCGGGACGGAGAGCAGACGGGTGAACAGCCCCACCAGCGGAAGGTTGAGCACCAGCAGCGCCAGATTGGCGATGTACATGGCGGCGATCACCGTCCAGAACAGCTCGGGCTGATCGTCGATCAGCGTCGGGCCGGGGACGATGCCGTTGAGCAGCAGCGCGGCGAGCACGAGCGCCATCGTCGGCGCGAACGGGATGCCGAGCGCCAGCAAGGGGACGAAGGCGGCACCGGCCGCGGCGTTGTTGGCCGCCTCGGGACCGGCCACCCCCTCCACCGCGCCCTTGCCGAACCGTCCGGGATGCTTCGAGAGTTTCCGCTCGGTGACGTACGAGGCGAACGTCGACAGCACCGCGGCAGGGCCGGGCACCAAGCCGAGCAGGAAGCCGAGCAGCGAGCCGCGCACCGCCGCGGGCGCCGCCTCGCGCGACTCCTGACGGCTGGGCAGGAGCTCCCTGAGCTTCGGGGCCTTGACGGTTTCCGGACGCCACCGCCGGCCGGTCGCCGCCAGCACCTCCGCGACGCCGAACACCCCCATGACCAGCGCGATGAAGCTGAAGCCCTCGGCCAGGACGTCCGACCCCAGCGTGAAGCGCAGATCGCCGCCGGCCGGGTCGATGCCGACCGTCCCGACCGCCAGCCCGGCGCAGATCATGACGACGGCCTTGGCGGTGGAGCCGTTGGAGAGCGCCGCCAGCAGCAGCAGTCCGGCCAGGCACAACGCCATGTACTCGGGGGGTCCGAGCTTGACCGCCACACCGCTCAGCCACGGGGCGAACACCATCAGACCGAAGATCGCGACGGTGCCCGCCACGAACGACGAGACCGCGGCGATGGCCAGCGCGGGACCGCCCCTGCCCCGTTTCGTCATCTCGTGCCCGTCGAGCGCCGTCACCACCGAGGACGCCTCACCGGGCACGTTCAGCAGGATCGAGGTCGTCGACCCTCCGTAGGTGGAGCCGAAGTAGATGCCGGCGAACAGGATCAGCGAACCCGTCGGTCCCAGTTGCGGCGTCATCCCGAGCAGGACCGACATCGCGCCGATCGGGCCGATGCCCGGCAGCACCCCGACGACCGTGCCGAGGACCACGCCGACCAGCGCGAGCAGGATGTAGGTGGGATCGCCGAAGGCGGCGAAGCCGGAGCCGAGGCCGCCGATCACGTCCGCCATGGGGCTTCCTTTCGTTCGGGACGCTCAGACCAGGCCGAGCGTGCCGGCGGGCAGGGGGACGACCAGCAGCCGGACGAAGACCAGCCAGGTCGCCGCGCCGAAGGCGGCGCCGAGGACGACGGCCCCGCTCCACCGGGCCAGGCCCATGATCTTGGCGGCCAGGGCCACGGAGATCGACAACGTCACGATCATCCCGACCGTGCCGCCCAGAACCGGCACCAGCAGGGCCGCGCCCAGGACCCCGGCGATCCGCCACCAGCGCACGTCACCGTCGTCCGCCGCGTCCTCTTCCGTGCCCGCTCCTCCGGCGGGCTCGTCGCGCCCCGTCGCGCGGCGGCCCTGGACGAGGACGGTGACGCTCGCGGCGACCAGGACGACCGCGACCACGAGGGGGAAGGCACCGGGTCCGCTGTCGGCCATCGAGCCGAGGCCCTCGCCCACGGCCAGTGCCCCGTACAGCAGGCCCAGGGCCAGCAGCGATCCGGCCGCGATCCGCTCGGGCGTGACTCTCATCGAACGCAAGCGCCGCATCGTCACTTCAGGGGGAGCAGGCCCGCCGCCGCCGTGGACTTCTCGGTCAGCCGCGTCCGCGCCGTCCTCCCGTCCGCCCCGCTGACCACGAGCCCCAGCCTCCGGGCGGTCTGGACGAACTCCGGGCTCTTGATGGCCGAGCCGAACGCCGTGGCCAGCGTGTTCTGGATGTCGGCGGGCAGCCCTTCCGGCGCGACCAGGACGTTGTACGCCTGCCACTCCAACTGAACGTTCTGCTCAAGGAAGGTCGGGATGTCGGGGGCGAGGTCGATGCGCTTGGCGGAGGCGATCCCGAGCGCGCGGAGCTTCCCGGACTTCAGCTGCGCCATGGCGCCGGCCAGCTGCATGACGCCCACGTCGACGTTCCCGCCCAGCAGCGCCGTGGTCGTGGCCTGGTCGCCGTCGAACTTGACGTGCTTGAACCGCGTTCCGGTGAGCTGTTCGAGCTTCTTCGCGGGGATCGCGTAGTTCAGCGGGCCTTCGGCGAGCGTGATGGCATCGGGACGGGCCTTGGCGGCGTCGACCAGGTCACCGACGTCCCGGTACGGGGAGCCCGCCGGCACCGCCAGCAGCACCGGGGAGGTGGTGACCTCGTTGATCACCGAGAT
Source organism: Actinomadura sp. SCN-SB (assembly GCF_043906805.1). NCBI lineage: Bacteria > Bacillati > Actinomycetota > Actinomycetes > Streptosporangiales > Thermomonosporaceae > Actinomadura > Actinomadura sp. SCN-SB. The sequence continues at coordinate 87,228 of NZ_JBIMPP010000011.1, forward strand.
CGCCTTGGGGTCGTAGGAGACTTTTTCGGTATGCGGAATCAGGGTCAGCGGGCCGTCCGGAACGAGACCGATCGTGTAGCCGGTCGGCTTCGCGTTGAGCGTCGCGGTGGTCCCCACCGAGCCGGCGCCGCCCGCCCTGTTCACCACCTGGACGCGGCGGCCGAGCTTGCGCTGCCCGTTGACGACCTCGGCCAGGGCACGGGCCGTGGTGTCGATGGCGCTGCCCGCGGGATAGGGCACGATGACCTGGACATCCCGCGTCGGATAGTCCCGCTGGGCGGACGACCCGCCGCAGGCCGCCGTGGCGAGGACGCAGGTGAGGATCACCGGCCACGCGACGCCGCGAAGCCTTCTGACGGGACGAGCGTTCATGGGGCACCTCTTGCCTGACCTGGGTCCACTTCCGCGAAGGCCCACCGTCCCACCGCCCCACGATGTACGTCAAAGACGTGAAATCAACGAGATCCATTGCGTGACGCAATGAGTCGTCCATTGTGTTCTTCAATACATCGCGCTTCGTTTTGCTCTTTGACGCACTAGGACGGCGTTGCCGAGGATGGGCGCGGTGTCGGAGCAGCGGATGATCGTGACGAGGGATGGTGCACCGGATGGATCGTCGGACCCCGATCGGCTCGGGAACCGTGCTGTTCGAGTTCGGCGACGGTGTCGGCACGGTGGTCCTCAACCGGCCCGAGCGCCGCAACGCGATCTCCTGGCAGCTCGTCGAGGACCTGCTCGCCGCGATCGAACGGGCCCGTTCGGAACGCGGCCTGCGCGTCCTGGTCATCACCGGCGCGGGGGGCGACTTCTGCGTGGGCGCCGACCTGGCGCGCGTCGCCTCGGGCAACGCCGAGGACAGGGAGACGCGCACGTTGCGCGGACGCTCGGTGGCGGACGACCTCGAACGGCTGACCCACGCGTCCACCGTCGTGGAGGCGCTCGTGTCCTTCCCGATGCCGACGATCGCCGCCATCGACGGGGCCTGCGCGGGCGCGGGGCTGGCCTTGGCGCTGGCCGCCGACTTCCGGATCGCCGCCGACCGCGCGGCGTTCAACACCGCCTTCGTCAGCGCCGGGGTGCCGGGCGATCTCGGCAGCGCCTGGCTGCTGACCCGTGCCGTGGGGGACGCCCGCGCGCGGGCGCTGCTCCTCGATCCCGGGAGGTTCACCGCCGCCGAGGCGTCCGACTGGGGCCTGGTCACCGAGACCACGGCCGACCTGCCGGGCCGTCTCCGCGAGCTGTCCGGCAAACTGGCGGCACAGCCTCCGAAGGCGATGCTGTACGCGAAGCAGAACCTGGCCGACGCCGGGCCGGCCACGCTGCCCGACTACCTCCGGCGCGAGGTGCCCCGCATGGTGGACTGCGCCCACAGCCGCGACGCGAAGCGGGCGGCCGAGGCGTTCCTGGAGAAGCGCAAGCCGGTGTTCACCGGAGAGTAGGAGCCGCATGACCACGCCACTCGCGGGTATCCGTGTCGTCGAGTTCGGCCATTACATCGCGGCGCCCGCGGCGACGCAGCTGCTGTCCGACCTCGGCGCCGAGGTCATCAAGGTCGAACCGCCGGACGGCGACCAGGCGCGTGGCATCGGCGCCTACGGCGAGGGCATCGTCCTCGCCTTCAACCGCGGCAAGCGCTCAGTGGTCCTGGACCTCAGGCGCGCCGAGGACAGGAGCACCGCCCTCAGCCTGATCGCGGAGGCGGACGTCGTCGTGCAGAACCTGCGGGCCGGGGCGCTGGCCCGGTTCGGCCTGGGGCCGGACGACCTGCGGTCCGCCTACCCCCGGCTCGTCTACGTCTCGGTCTCCGGCTTCAGCCCCAAAGGCCCCTCCGCGCACCGGCCCGGCCTCGACATCGCCGCGCAGGCCGAGAGCGGGCTGATGTCGATCAACGGGGAACACGACGGTGATCCGCTGCGGGTGGGGTTCCCGATCGCCGACGTCGCCGCGAGCTACGCGGTCGTCCAGGCCGTCCTAGCCGCGCTGCTGCGCCGGGAGCGCACCGGCGAGGGCGGGGTGGCCGAGGTCTCGCTGCTGGACGCCGCGATCCACCTGCAATCCGCCATGTGGGGCGAGTGGCACGTCTCGGGGCGGGAGCCGCGGCGCAAGGGGAACGGCCAGGCCACGGTGGCGCCCGCGGCCGACCTCGTCCGCACCGCCGACGGGACCATCGTCCTCTCCGCGTACACCCCGGACCATTTCGCGCGGCTGTGCCGGCTGATCGACAAGACCTGGATGCTCGACGACCCCCGGTTCGCCGACAACCCGTCCCGGGTCGCGAACCGGGAGGCGCTGCTGTCGGAGATCTCGCAGGCCCTCGGCGTCCTCCCGACGGAGAAGTGCCTCGCGCTGCTGGCCGACCACGGCATCGTCGCGGCGGCGGTACGGACCTACGGCGAGGTGGCCGAGGCGGCGGACGTACGGGCCGGCGGCATCCTCACCACGGGGATCGGCCCGGACGGTGACCGCTACGCCATCCCCTCCCTTCCGTTCACCCTCGACGGCGTCGCGCCCGCGGCGGACCGGGCGGTGCCGCGACCCGGCGCCCATTCGGACGCCCCCACCTGGTCAGAGCCTTGACCGGCCCGCGAGCCGCGCGTTGGATCGCCCCATGAACGTCCGCGAGCTCGAATGTTTCCTCGCCGTCGTCGACCAGGGCAGCATCACCCGGGCCGCCTCGGCGCTCTACCTCGCGCAGCCGTCCCTGTCACAGATCATCCGCCGGCTGGAGGCCGACCTCGGCGTGGAGCTGTTCCGCCGGGTCGGGCGCGGGCTGGTGCTGGCCCCTGCGGGCGAGGCGCTGGTCGGGCCGGCCCGGCAGGTGGTCAGGGACATGCATCACGCCCGCCAGGTCGCCGAGAGCTACCGCGGGCTCGAACGCGGCCGGGTCGACCTGGCGATCTCCGCCTCGCTCACGTCGAGCTTCCTGGCCGCGTGGGTGGGCCACTTCCGCCGCAGGCATCCCGGCCTCACCGTCCGGCTCACCCAGCACGACGGGGACACCGAAGAGATCGCCGCCCTGATCCGGACGGGGGAGGCCGAGCTGGCCTACACCACCGCGCCCGTGACGCGCCAGGGCATCGAGTGCACCCACATCGGCGACGGCGAGGTCGTGCTGGCCCTGCCGCCCGGCTGGCGCACCGAGTTCCCCGATCCGGCGCCCGTCGCGCTGCTGGACGGCCTCCCGATGATCGTCGATCGCGGTTTCGGGCGCGTCTACCTCGACGCCATCCGCGACGAGAGCGCCGTGGAGCCCGCGGTCGTGGTCGAGGTCAGCGAGCCCGCCGGGCTGGTGCCGTTCATCATCGCCGGCGCCGGAGCCGCCCTCCTGCCGATGCGCCAGGCCCTGGACGCGCGGCGCCGCGGGGCCCGCCTCCGCATGATCGACCCGCTGACCTCGCGGCCCATCTACGCCGTCACGCCCACGGCCCCGATGTCCATGCCGGCCCGCAAGTTCCTGGAGCTCAGCAAGGAGAATTTGGAACGGTGGGACCGGGCCATCACCACGCGCACCGACCGGGGCATGGGGCTCCTGGAAGCGGCCATCGACGCCGACAGCGTGATCGAGACCGCGTACCAGCGGCTGGAGGAGACCCCCTACTATCCCCCGAAGGACACCGCGAGCCCTGAACCCGGCCCGGGTTTCCGGGATTCGCCCATGGGGACGGACTACCGGGGGGTGCCGGATGAAGGCGATCGTGGTGACGGATCAGGCCGCGGGAACGGCCGGGATGACGCTCGTGGAGCGGCCCGAGCCGGAGGCGGCGGGGAACGACGTCCTCGTTGAGGTGCACGCGTCGGGATTCACCCGGGGCGAGCTGACCTGGCCCTCGACCTGGACGGATCGGCTCGGCCGTGACCGGACGCCCTCGGTCCCCGGTCACGAGCTGGCCGGGGTGGTCAGCGCCCTCGGCTACGGCACGACGGGCCTGTCGGTGGGCCGGCGGGTGTTCGGCCTCACGGACTGGACCCGCGACGGCACCCTGGCGGAGTACGCGGCCGTCGAGGCGCGCAACCTCGCGGGGCTGCCGGGCGACGTCGACTTCACGGTGGGCGCGAGCCTGCCGATCTCGGGCCTGACCGCGTGGCAGGGACTGTTCCAGCACGGACGTCTCCAGGTGGGGCAGACCGTCCTCGTGCACGGCGCGGCCGGCGCGGTGGGTTCGATGGCGGCCCAGCTCGCCAAGGAGGCCGGGGCGTACGTCATCGGCACCGGACGGGCCGCCGACCGGCAGGCCGCGCTCGACTTCGGCGCGCGGGAGTTCGTCGACCTCGGCAACGACGCCCTGGAGGACGTCGGCGGGGTCGACCTGGTCTTCGACGTGATCGGCGGTGCCGTCCAGAAACGGTCGGCGGGCCTGGTGCGCGCCGGAGGAACGCTGGTGACCATCGCCGGGCCGCCCGAGGCGCGGCCCGCCGACGGCCTGGCGATCGACTTCGTCGTCGAGTCCGACCGCGCTCGGCTCGGCGAGATCGTCCGGCGGGTGCGGGACGGGCGCCTGCGCACCAACATCGGCGATGTCGTGAGCCTGGACGACGCCGTCGCCGCCTTCAACTCCACCGAGCGCTCCAAGGGCAAGACGATCGTCCGCGTCCGTCCGTGAGGACCCGGTCAGGCCGAGTGTTCGAGGTCGGCCTCGATCCGGGACGCCGTCGCGAGCAGCTCGGGAAGCCATTCCCGTCGCATGACCTCCACCGAGGCCCGGGTGATGTGCGCGGAGATGTTCACGGCCGCCACCACGGACGCGCGATGGTCGCGGACGGGCGCCGCGATCGAACGCATGTCCTCGAACCGTTCCTGGTCGGCGATGGCCCATCCCTGCCGCCGGGTCCTGTCGATCTCCTCCGCGAGCGCGCGGGGATCGGTGATGGTCGCGTCGGTGAGGCTCCGGAGCTCGGCGCGGGCGAGGTGGTCGGCCACCTCCTCCGGCGACCTGCCGGCCAGCAGGACCCGGCCGGTCGAGGTGGCGTAGGCGGGCGCACGGGTGCCCACGGCGATCGATTCGCTGAGGATGCGCACGCCGTGCACCCGGGCGATGTAGAGGACGTCCTGCCCGTCCAGCACGGTGAGCGAGACGGTCTCGCGGACCTTGTCGGTCAGCGCTCCCAGGTGCGGCAGCGCGATGTCGGGCAGCCGGATGCTGGACAGGTAGGCGTTGCCGAGTTCGAGCACGCGCGGTCGCAGCCCGAAGGTCCGGCCGTCGAAGTGCACGTAGTGGAGGTCGTGCAGCGTGTGCAGGAAACGGCGCGCGGCGGCACGGGTGAGCCCTGTGCGGCGCGCGACCTCCGTGAGCGTGAGGCGTGGTGAGCCTGGCTCGAACGCGCGCAGTACCGCAAGCCCGCGGTCTAGGGACTGCACGTAGTACTCCCCGCGTTCCACGGGTGCGGGCATGTCTCCTCCTGCTGCCGTACTGGTGCCCTGGACGTACGGGCGTCCGTCGCGCGTGGATGGGCGTGCCATCATGAGCCGAGCGCGCGCGGGCGGTAGAGCGACGGGTAGACCCGCAGGTCCGCCTCGATCCGGGCGGCGGTGGCCTGGAGTGGTGCGAGCAGCGTGCGCAGGGTCTGCTCCACCGGGACGCGGGTCGTGTGCGTGGAACTGTTGAGCGCCCCTACCAACTGGTCGCCTCGCCATCGCAGCGGCACCGCGACGGCCACCACCCCCTCTTCCAGCTCCTGGTCCACCAGCGACCAGCCCTGGGCGCGGACCTTCAGCAGCTCGGCGCGCAACGCCGCCGGATCCACGATGGTGAACGGAGTCAGCGGACGGAGGACGACCCGCTCCAGGTAGGCGTCGAGTTCGTCGTCCGGCTTCCCGGCGAGGAGCACCCGCCCGGCGGCGGTGGCGAAGGCGGGGAGACGGCTTCCCACGTTGACCGCCAGCGTCATGGGCTGGTCGGCGCTCGCCCGCGCGAGGTAGACGGCGTCGTCGCCGTCGAGCATGGTGAGCGACGAAGCGGCCCGCAGCTCGGTGGCGACGTCCTCCAGATACGGCTGGACGATGTCGGGCAACGACAGGTTGGACAGTTGCGGGTAGCCGAGGGACAGGACGCTCGGCAGCACCGAGAACACCCCGTCGTCGTTGGCGAGGTAACCGAGGTCGACCAGGGTGAGGAGGAACCGCCGGGCGGCCGCCGGGCTGAGGTTCGCCGCGCGGGCCACCTCGCTGAGGGTCATCCGCGGATGGTCCGCGTCGAACGCCTTGATGACCGACAGCCCGCGTTCGAGCGAGCGTACGAACTCCTGCGAGCGCTCGCCCGGGGGCACCGCGGTCATCCGTGTCCTTCCTCGGCGTTGACGTGCAAGCGTTGCTCCCTCGTGACGCGGTTCCGTCGCGCCTCTGACAGCGTGGCACGGCCCGGCGGCCCGCCGCACCGGACCGCGGCGTGGAGCCACCTCTGCGCGTAGCGCACACATTCCTGTATCGCGAAATCTTACGCCGCGTGATCTCCCGCATCGTACGGATGGTCGCCGTGCTCCTGTGCTTGACGTCACAAGAAACGTCTGCGTAGCGTGTGATCCGCCTCATACGCACAATGTTCGGATAGCGAAAATCTTGATGATCGACGATTCGGCAGGCAGAGCCCGCGGGCGGCTCGCCGGGCTCGCTCGACGCGGAACCCGCGGGCGGCCCGGCGAGCGGCTCGGTCAGCACGGAGATCGGGGCACCCCGGACTCCGGGCCGGGCACGCCGACGGCGGGCTTCGGCACCGCCCTCGCGCTCGCGATGAGCGTCGGACCGCTCGCGACGTACGGGATCAGCGCGACCGGCCCCCTGGTGACGGAGAGCCTGGACCTCAGCCGCACCGAGCTCGGCTCGATCGCGACGGTCACGTTCATCGCGGCGGCGCTGGCCTCCGCGCTGATCGGCCGGGCCGCCGACGTCTTCAGCGGACGGGCCGTCATGGCGATCCTGTTCGCCGGCGCCGGGGCGGCGCTGCTGACGGTCGCCGCCGCGCCGTCGTACGCGTGGCTGCTGGTCGCGGTCACGGCCTCCGGTGTCTTCCAGGCGTTGTCCAACCCCGTGACCAACCAGCTCATCTCGGCGAACGTGCCCGCCGGCAGGCGCGGCGTGCTGATGGGCGTCAAGCAGTCGGGCGTGCAGATGAGCCAGTTCGGGGCCGGGCTCGCGCTCCCGAGCATCGCCCTGGCCCTCGGCTGGCGAGGCGCGACCGCCGTCTCCTCGGTGGTGGCGGTCGCCGGCCTGGTCCTCGTCCGCACCTCGGTGCCGGCCGCCGTGAAGACGCTCCGCGAGCCGGGACGCCGCCGCGCGGGCGGCCGGCTGCCGTCCGCCGTGTGGTGGCTGTGCGCCTACGGGTTCCTCACCGGCGCCGCGCTCCAGGCGATGAACGTCTACCTGCCCCTGTTCGGCTACGAACGGCTGGAGATGAGCGTGACCACGTCGGGGCTGTCCGCCGCGGTCGTGGGCGGGGTCGGGCTCGCCGCGCGCATCTTCTGGGGACGTGTCGCCGACCGGACCCGGCGGCCGCATTCCCTGCTCGCGCTGCTCGCGGCGGTGTCGGCGGGCGCGGCGCTGCTCCTCATGGCCGCCGCCCTGGCCGGGACCGCCTGGACGATGTGGCTCGCCGCCGTGCTGTTCGGCGCCTCCGGCATCGCGACCAACGTGGTGGTGATGCTCGCGGTGGTCCAGGTCAGCGAGCTGAGCGTCGTCGGGGCCGCGTCGGGCGTGCTCGCGTTCGGCCAGTACCTCGGCTTCGCCGTCGGCCCCGTCTCCCTCGGCGCCGCCGTGGACGGGCTCGGCACCTACACCTCCGGATGGGCGTCGGTGGCGGCGGTCTACGCGGCGGCGGCCGCTCTCGCGCTGCTGTGGCGCGGGCGGGACGGTCCCTCCGCGGGCGCCGCCCACGCATCGACCCCCCCGACCCCCCAGGCGCCGTGCCCGGGGCCGGACAGGCACGGACCCGGGCCCCGCGAGCAGGAAGGACGAGCATGCTGACGAGGGAAAAGAACGAACTGCTGGTCAGGACCGGACCCGGCACCCCCATGGGCGAGCTGTTCCGCCGCTACTGGATCCCGGCGCTGCTGTCCGAGGAGATCCCCGAGCCCGACTGCCCGCCCGTCCGGGTGAAGCTGCTGGGCGAGGAACTGATCGCCTTCCGCGACACCAAGGGCCGGATCGGGCTGCTGGACGAGTTCTGCGCCCATCGCACGGCGTCGCTGTTCTTCGGGCGCAACGAGGAGTGCGGGCTGCGCTGCTCGTACCACGGCTGGAAGTTCGACGTGGACGGCAACTGCGTCGACATGCCCTCCGAGCCCGAGACCTCCACGTTCAAGAACCGGGTCAGGCTGAAGGCGTACCCGTGCGTGGAGCTCGCCGGGATCGTCTGGACCTACATGGGCCCGCCCGAGCGGCGCCCGGCGCTCCCCGAGCTCGAATGGGCCACCCTCGACGCCGACCGGCGGTTCGTCTCCAAGCGCTGGCAGGAGTCGAACTACCTCCAGGCGATGGAGGGCGGAATCGACTCCAGCCACGTCTCGTTCGCGCACCGCTACAACATCGACGACGACCCCATGCACGCCGGCACCGAGGGGCTGAAGTACCTCAAGGCGGACACCCGGCCGAGATTCGAGGTGGCCGAGTCGGACGGCGGGCTGGTCATCGGGGCCCGGCGGACCGCCGGGGACCGGTCCTACTACTGGCGGATCACCCAGTGGATCATGCCCTGGTACACGATCATCCCCCCGTTCGGCACCCACAACCCGATGGGCGGCCACGCCTGGATCCCCATCGACGACGAGAACTGCTGGGCGTGGAGCATCAACTACCACCCGACCCGCGCGCTGACCGAGCCGGAACTGGCGTCCATGCGGGCCGGCGAGGGCATCCACGTCAAGTACATCCCCGGCACCTACCGGCCGGTGGCCAACAAGACCAACGACTACCTCATCGACCGGGAGGCGCAGAGGGAACGCCGCTCCTTCAGCGGGGTCGAGGGCATCTCCGCGCAGGACTTCTCGCTCCAGGAGTCCATGGGCGCCATCGTCGACCGCTCCAAGGAACGGCTCGGCACCAGTGACGCCGCCATCATCCTCGCCCGCCGCCGCCTGCTGGACGCCCTCAAGCTCCTGGACGAGGAGGGCCCGCTGCCGGGCGCCGCGCCGGAGCACCAGCGGGTGCGTTCCGCCTCCCTCGTGCTGCCCGACTCCGTCCCGTTCCAGGAGGGCGCGCGTGACGCCCTCATCGCGGTGCCCGGACGGGAATTCGTCTCCATCTGAAGCCGGCGGGCCTGGCAGGCCCCGAAAGGAAGGAACGACCGACATGAAGCCGATCACCAGGGCGTCCGGTGCCGGGATGGCGGCGCTGGTCGCGTCCGCGCTGCTCGCCGGTTGCGGCGGCTCGTCCTCCGACGCGGGAGAGTCGTGCTCCGGCCAGAAGGTCACCGTCGGCATCACGAACAGCGCCAGTGACGCCCCGCTGTACGTCGCGGACAAGCGGGGCCACTTCAAGGAGCAGGGCCTGACGGTCACGTTCCAGCCGTTCGACTCCGCCGCCAAGATGATCGCCCCGCTCGGCTCCGGCCAGCTCGACGTCGGCGCGGGCGCCCCCTCCGCCGGCTTCTACAACGCCGTCTCCCGCGGGCTGCCGCTGCGCATCGTCGCCGACAAGGGCTCGATGCCCAAGGGGTACGGCTACATGCCGGTGATGGTCCGCAAGGACCTGTACGACTCCGGCAAGGTCAAGAAGGCCGCCGACCTGAAGGGACTGAAGGTCGCCGAACCCGCGCAGGCGACCGCCACCTCCTCCACCCTCGCCGCCTACCTCCAGACCGGAGGGCTGAAGTACGACGACGTCGAGCACGAGTACATCGGCTTCGCCCAGCACGTCACCGCGTTCCAGAACGGCGCGATCGACGCGAGCCTCACCACCGAGCCGTCCGCCACCGTCGCCGAGCAGGCGGGCGTCGCGGTGCGGGTCGCCTCGCCCCCGGACTTCTACGACAAGCAGCAGCTCGCCGTCCTGCTCTACAGCGGGAAGTTCGCCGAGCAGAAGAACCTCGGCACCTGCTTCATGACCGCCTACCTCAAGGGCGCGCGGGACTACATGGCCGCCTTCGACGACGGCAAGCTGGTCAAGGGCGCCAAGGGCGACGAGATCGTCAAGATCGTGACGGCCGCGACCGGCCTCAAGGCGTCGGTCTACACCGCGGCCGTCCCCAACTACGTCGACCCGGACGGGAAGGTCAACGTCGCGGGTCTCAAGCGCGACTACGACTTCTTCAAGCAGCAGGGTCTGCTCCAGGGCGATGTCGACGTCGACGAGATGGTCGACTCCTCCTTCGCCGAAGCCGCGGTGGCCAAGCTCGGCGACGCCGGGTCGGCGGGCTCCTGAGCCGGCCGAAGCCGAGAGGAGAATGCGCATGTCCGCCACTGACACCGCCGACGGCAAGGTCGGCACCGGGACCGGCGCGGCCACACGGAGGCGGTCCCCCGCCGTACCGGAGAGGCGCCGCCTGTTCGGACGGCGCGGCAGGGACACGGCGCTCACCGCCGGCAGCCCCGTCGCGCTGCTGCTGGTCTGGGAGGCGCTGGTACGGACCGGGGCGCTGGACGCGCGGTTCTTCCCCGAGCCCAGCGCCATCATCGGTCAGATGTGGACGATGATGGGCAACGGCGAGCTGTGGGAGCACATAGGCGCGAGCATGCAGCGCCTGCTCCTGGGGTTCTGGCTCGGTCTCGTCCCCGGGCTGGTGCTGGGCGTCGTCATGGGCCTGAGCCGCCCGCTCCGCGCGGCGATCGGCCCGCTGGTCTCCGGCACCTACCCCATCCCCAAGAGCGCCCTGCTGCCCCTCATCCTGCTCATCTTCGGGCTGGGCGAGATGTCGAAGATCGTCATGGTGGCGATCGGCGTCTTCTACCCGGTGGTGCTGAACACGATGGCGGGCGTCATGCAGATCCAGCCGATCTACTACGACGTCGCCAAGAACTTCGGCGCCCGCAGATGGCAGGTGTTCCGGACCGTGGCCCTGCCCGGCGCGATGCCCAGCATCATGACCGGCGTCGAGCTCGGCACCGGCCTCGGGCTGATCCTCATCGCCATCGCCGAGATGGTCGGCGCCAAGACCGGCCTCGGCTACATGATCTGGAACGCCTGGGAGCTGTACTCCGTGGAGACCATGTACGTCGGTCTCCTCGTCATCGCGGTGATCGGCTACCTGCTGTCCCTGCTGATCTCCGGTATCTCCCATCTCGTCATGCCGTGGAGGGCGGACCGATGAGCGCCGACCCGCGGACCATCGACGCCGGGACCGGCACGGCCGACGTCAAGATCGCGCTGCGCGGGGTGACCAAGCGGTTCGGCTCCTCCGGCCGCGGCGTCACCGCGCTGGACGGCCTGACCCTCGACATCCCCCGCGGCCAGTTCTTCATGATCGTCGGGCCGAGCGGCTGCGGGAAGACCACGCTGCTGCGGATCCTGGCGAACCTGGAGCGGCCCACCGGCGGCGAGGTCGACGTCCGCAGGACGGCCGAGGACCGGCCGGAGAACTCCATGGTCTTCCAGGGCGACTCGATCTTCCCCTGGATGACCGTGTGGGCGAACACCGCCTACGGGCTGCGCATGCGGGGCGTGCCGGCGAGCGAGATCCGCGACATCGTCGGCCACTACCTGGACAAGACCGGGCTCACCGCCTTCCGCGACGCCTACCCGCACGAGCTGTCCGGCGGCATGCGGCAGCGCGTGTCCATCGCCAGGGCGTTCGCGAACGACCCCGACGTGCTCCTCATGGACGAGCCGTTCTCCGCGCTGGACGAGCAGAACAGGACCCTGTTGCAGGGCGAGCTGCTGCGGATCTGGGACGAGACCCGCAAGACCGTGGTGTTCATCACCCACTCCGTCGACGAGGCGGTGACGCTCGGCGACCGGATCATGGTGATGACGGCGCGTCCCGGACGGGCCAAGTCCTTCGTGGACGTCCCGTTCGAGCGGCCGCGCGACGTGCTCGAACTGCGGCACCGGCCGGAGTACGGGGAGATCGTCTACGACATCTGGCAGCACCTGCGCGACGAGGTCGACCGCAGCCAGAAGGCGCAGAGCACCCCGCCGCCGCGAAGCCTGGCGCAGCGGCTGGCCCGGCGCGGCGGGAGGTGAGCGTGGCGACCGGTACCGCGTTTTCCGCCGATACCGAAGCCCTGGCGAGCGTCGCGTTGGGCCACGGCCGCTCGGAGATGCGCGCGTTCCCCCTGCGCGACCACCCGCCGGACGCGGGCTGGCTGCGGGTGGAGGCCAGCGGTGTCTGCGGCACCGATGTCGGCCTGTTCGCCGGCGCGCTCGATGGGCCCCGCATTCTGGGGCACCACGTGCTCGGCCAGATCGCGGCGCTCGGCGACGTGGCGGCGGCCCGCTGGGGCCTGCGCCCGTCCGACTGGGTGGTCCTGGAGGAGTACCTGCCGTGCGGCGAGTGCCGGATGTGCCGCACGGACCGGTACCGGCTTTGCGCCGACACCGACCTGTGGAAAGGCGGGCGCAGGATCGGCCTCGTCGACGCCGCCGAGGAGCCGGGCCTGTGGGGTGGCAACGCCCAGTACCTCTACCTGCCGCCGAACGCCGTACTGCACCCGGTTCCCGAAGGGCTCGCGCCGAGCCTGGCGGTGTGGGCGCTGCCCCTGGCGAACGCGCTCGACTGGGTGCTCGGCGCCGGACGGCTGGCCAAGGGCGAGACGATCGTGATCCTCGGCCCCGGCTACCACGGGATCGCCGCGGCGGCGGTCGCGCGTGACGCCGGCGCCCAGCACGTCGTCGTGTGCGGCCTGCCCCGTGACCGGGCGCGGTTGAGGCTCGCCGAGTCCCTTGGCGCCACCACGCTGGAGCCGGCGGGGAACGACCTCGCCGGCGCCGTCGCCGACCTCACCGGCCGGCCCGGCGCCGACGTCGTCCTGGATCTCGTGGCGGCCGGCCCGGAGACGCTGGGCGACGGTGTCGGGCTGCTCGGGCAGGGCGGCCGCCTGGTGCTCGCCAGTCCGAAGTCTCCCGCTCTGGCGGGCGTGGACACCGCCGCCCTGATCCGCCTCACCGCCGGGGTCGTGGGGGTGCGCGGCCGTAGCCCTCAACGGGTACGGGAGAGCCTCGCGTTGCTGCGACGTGGCGGGCTGGGGCTGGAGCGGGTGCCCACCGAGGAGGTGCCGCTGGCGGAGGCCGGTTCGATGCTGGGACGCCTTGCCGCGGGCGAGGGGCCGGACACGCCTCATGTCGTGGTGCGCCCATGGATGGCCGATCGGTGAGCGCCACATCGAGCGTGACAGAGGAAACGGAGGATCGGTGATGGACCCCGCGAGGCGGGTCTACGAGGCCCGCGTCCTGATCATCCCGCAGGGGCCGTCGGCGCTCGCGGCCGAGGCGGAGATGCGTGAGCTCGGGCTCGACGGCGTCATGTCCCTCCACCCGGAGGCCGGCGCCAACGGCTCCTCCGGCCTGCGGATCCGGCCGCTGTCGAGCGGCGGCTGGGCACGGCCGGCGCCGGTGGACCGGGTGGGCGACGCCGTCGCGGGCGTCGACATCGTCGTCCTGTTCGCCGCCGACCTCGCCGAGGTCGACGCCGCCGCCTGCCACGCCGCCGCCGACGCCGCACGGGCGGAGGGCGCCCTGATCGCCGCGCTGATCGTCCGTCCGGACGTCGCAGGCGGCGCGATGGGCGGCACGGCGGCGATGGCGGCGTTGCGCGCCGCCGCCGACATGGTGGTGATCGTGCGCGGGCCGGGGTCGGCTGCCGCGTTCCTCGACGTCCTGCGCGGCGGGCGGCGGGAGACGGCCACCGTCTCCTGACCGCCCGGGGACCGCCCGGGGACCGCCCCGGCCTCGTGTCCCAGCTCTTGTCTCAACATGGTGCGTCAAGCTGGCCGTTCTCGTCCCGGCCGTGCCACTTCCGCAAGTGCGTGGCGTGGGTGTGCAGGTAGGCACCGGGTTGGAAGAAGCGGTCGTAGAAGTCGGTGTCCAGATGGTGGGCCTGGACGTAGTTCATGATGAACACGGTCGGCACCGTGCCGGGGAACCTGCCGAACGTGTCGAACACGTATTGGGCCTGGAGCGCCACGCACGCCTTGAACTCGTCGTCGTGCGCCTCGGCGCTTCCGCGGAAACCGGGACTGTCGGTCCAGGCTCCGGGGGTCTCGCGGTGGAAGGGACCGCCCGGCCCGAACTTGCGTTGGGCGAAAGCCTCGACGGCCGCCGCCATATCACCGTAATGGGGCGGGCAGTAGGCTTCGAAGACGCCTTCCCGCCCGGTGGGGTTGGGCGTCGGCCAACGTTCGTCCTCGTCATAGCGGAAGCCGAGGCCGGGCACCTCCGGGTCGCCCGAGGCGCCGAGCATCGAGAAACGGTCGATCCCGTCGAACATCCAGCCGCCGAGCCCCATCGCCTGGAGCATCAGTACGCCTCCGTAGCAGGAGGTGGCGAGTTCGGCCGTGGCCTCGGTCAGCGCGTACTGCTCGGCGAAGGTGAGCGGGTACGGGTCGTCGATGTCGACCCGGCGGTGGAACCGCTCAAGTCCCGGGAGCCTGCGGTCGTTGACGTCGTCGTAGATCGCGTAGCCGTTCTGGGCGAAGAAGCACAGAACCGCGAGAAGATGCTGCGCTATATCCGCCACCGGGATCACGAGCAGCGAGCCGGGAACGTTGACGCACCAGGTGTTGTGCCCCTCAAGGTAAGGCTCCTCCGCGGGAAGGTGGAGCCGCTCGGTGGAGAGCCGCCGCGGCCGCCCGCGATGGCGCTCGACCATCAGCTCCGGCGTGACCTCCTCCGTGGACGGGTCGACGAGCGCGCCGGTGTCCCGGGTGGGGAAGAAGTACAGGCCCGAGTCGTCGGTGAAGAAGAGCTCGGCCGTGTGGAATCCCGCCGCGGAGGGGAACGTCCGCCCACCGGCCGCGGCGGGATAGTTCGCGACGTGCGGCGCGTAACGGGCGTGGCGCGTTATCGAGTAGTGCCAGCCCGTCGTCCCGCCCATCGCGCTCAGCACGAGCATCCGTTCGAGTTCGGTGAGCGGAAGCGGCTCGTGCCTGGAACGGTAGGCGAGCGGGCCGTCCGGAATCTCGTCGCCCAGCGCGAACCGCCGGGAACGGCGACCGAAAAGCGCCTCCACGAGCGGGAAGGCCGCCAACTCCCGCAGTGCCTCGGCCTCGGTGGACAACTGCGTGGAACCCATCAGGCCGTACCCCCATCAGGCTTCAGGTCTTCGACCCTCGGACCTGCCCGCTGCGACCGGGGGCACACCATCGGTCCCGCGCGGCGTTCGTGGTCTCAGTCGTCGAACTCGAAGCCGTCGGCCTTCGCCGAGGTGATGAGCGCCCGCATGCGAGCGGGGTCGGTGGCGGCGGCGGCCATCAGCGTGCCCAGCTCCTCCAGGGCGGCCCGATCCGTGCCGTACGCGCAGAACATGTCGGCTTCCGGGTCGAAAGAGAAACGCTCGTCGAGGCCCGGCGCCTCCGTGCTCACCAGGAGCCGCGCGACGCCTTCCCAGAAATACCCGTTGGGCTCATGACCGAGTTCCTCGATGAGCTCGTCCACTTGTGCCGTCCCCGCGTACAGCAGCAACGAGAACTTCCCGGGCGCGGTCTCGATCAATCGCATCGGAGTCATCGGCGAAGCGTGGCAGCCCGGGACGGGACCGGCAACCTTTCCGCGTCAGCCCGAATGCGCGGAGGGACGGCGCCCCGCGTCGTCCGCGGGTTCGCCGTCCGTCGCGGGTTGCGGGGCCGGGATCCGGGCGGCCGTGACGATGCGTTCCAGCGCCGCCGCGTGCCGCTGGAAGGCGCGCCTTCCCTCGGGGGTCAGCCGCACGCTGGTGCGCCGCGTCCGCCCGCCGGTGTCCTTGCGTACGGTGACGTACCCCGCCGACGCCAGGGCGGAGATCTGCTTGGACAGCGCCGAGTCGCTGGTCTCGATCGTGTCCCTGAGGAAGCCGAAGTCGACCCAGTCGGCGGGCGCCAGCAGCGCGACGATCGACAGCCGCGCGGGGACGTGCAGGAATTCGTCGAACCGCGGATCCATGGATGGTCCCTGCCGTCCTAGTCGATGGCGGCCTTGATGCCCCGGCGGACCAGAGGCGTGATCGCGAGATAGGCGGCGACCGTCACCGCGGCGGCGACGACGGACTGGGAGACCACCCCTTCGGACGGCAGACCGAGCCAGAAGTAGGCGGTGATCCGGGAGGCGCCGAAGACCGCCAGCAGCGCGACCATCATCGCCAGGTAGATCCCCGCCTCCCGGGCGGTGGCCTTCCTGCGGACCGAGGCGAAGTGACCGTAGACGATCCCGACACCCGCCCACAGGGTGAACCCGAACACGGTGCCGGCGGTGGACCAGGGGTCCGGGAGATCGGCGGCCGCGAAGCCGGCGAAGAGCCCCAGCGCCGAGATCAGTACGTACGGCAGCGGGAACAGCCCGCGGACGATCTCCTGGCGGGTCCTGTCCTGGAGCCGATGGATGGTGTCGAGCGATGACTGGGCGTCCTGAGGATCCATGGCCTCCCCCGATGGTGTGCTTTCCTGACAGGAAAGTAGCACCTACTTTCCTCACGGGCAAGTCGCCGTCCGTGCCGCGCCAGGTTAGGTCCCCGAGGTGCTGGGGACAGCAGATGCCATGAGCACCATCACCGCCAAGGACGGCACGGAGATCTATTACAAGGACTGGGGTGAGGGTCCGGTCGTGACGTTCTCCCACGGCTGGCCGCTGAGCTCGGACGCGTGGGACGGGCAGATGCTCTTCCTGGTGCAGCACGGCTTCCGCGTGGTCGCGCACGACCGGCGCGGTCATGGCCGATCCGCCCAGGCCACCTCCGGGAACGACATGGACGGCTACGCCGACGATCTCGCCGCCGTGATCGAAACCCTCGATCTCCACGACGTCTGCCTGGTGGGCCACTCCACCGGCGGCGGCGAGGTCGCGCGCTACATCGGGCGGTACGGAACGGGGAGGGTCGCGAAGGCGATCCTGATCGCCGCCGTGCCGCCCATCATGGTCAGGACCGAGGCCAATCCCGAGGGGCTGCCGATCGAGGTCTTCGACGGAATGCGCGAATCCCTGTTCAAGGATCGCTCACAGTTCTACAAGGATCTGGCCATACAGTTCTATGGCGCCGACAAGACCGACGCCAACGTGTCACAGGGCATCCTCGACCAGTTCTGGCTCTGGAGCATGCAGTCAGGTCTCCTCAACGCCTACCAGAGCATCAAAGCCTTCTCCGAGACCGACTTCACCGAGGACCTCGCGAAGTTCGACGTCCCGACCCTGGTGCTGCACGGTGAGGACGACCAGATCGTCCCCGTCAAGGACTCGGCGCGGAAGTCGGCCCGGCTCATCAAGGGCGCGCGGGACATCTACTACCCCGGCGCCCCGCACGGCATCACCGCCACGCATCAGGACCAGGTGAACGCGGACATCCTGAACTTCCTGCGGAGCTGAGCCGACCGGCCGCTCAGAACCCGAACGCCCGCGCCACCCGTTCGACCAGTTCGTCCTCGTCCATTCCGGTGCCGACCTCGACCGCGGGCAGTCCGAGGCGCCCGGTCTCCTCACGCAGGCGATCGGTGAACATCCGGTCGCGCTCCAGCAGGTTGTGCCGGGCCCGTTCGGGATCGCCGGTCCTGCGTGGGATCTCCCAGCCGCGGTCGTCGAACACCGCCCGGCGGAACTCGGGTGCCGGCAGCAGCCAGACCGCGTGGCCGGGCTCCGCCAGCAGCGGCTTGACCAGCCGCGGCAGCAGCCGGAACCCTTCGGCGACCACACCGGTTCCCGCCGGCGCGCGCAGCAGATCCTCGACGATCAGGCCGAAGCCCTCGCCCCTGTACCAGTGAAAGGTGTCCAGCATCGTCTCCGGCGACCGGTTCACCCAGCGCTCGTCCATGCTCATCGCCTTGAACCTGCTCAGCCAAGGCGCGTCCTCAGGCGTGCTGCGTCCGGCGTGGTCGGACATCACCTCGTCGGTCGAGTACACGCGCAACCCGTGCAGGGCGGCGACACGCCGGGCGATGGTCGACTTGCCCGCACCGCTACCGCCGCCGATCCAGTAGACGTGCCGCAACCGTGCCCGCAGCACGCGGGTCCGCACGCTTTCCTCACGTTCGCCGGTTCGCACTCGTCCACCGTACGAACCTTTGTGCCCGGAATACCGACTGTCTTGGTGACGCGCGACGCGCGACAGGGAGGTGCGGTGAACCAGGACGGGCTGCTGGTGGTGCGCTGCCAGCTCGGGGAACGGGAGGCGTTCCGCGAACTGGTGCGTGTTTGGCATGCCCCGTTGTGGCGCTACCTGCGGGGCATGGTCGGCTCTGCGCACCTCGCGGACGACCTCGCCCAAGAGACATGGGTCGCCGTGGTGCGGGGGCTGCCACGGTTGCGGGAGCCGGAACGGTTCGCCCCGTGGCTGTTCACCATCGCCCGGCGCGCGCTCGCCGATCACCTGCGGCAGGCGTACCGGAACGCGGAGACGCCCGTGGACACGGCGGGCGCCGCCGTCGGCGACCCCCTGTCCAGCGTGCTGACCGCAACGCAGGTGGAAGCCGGGCTCGACGGGCTCCCTGCCCTGGAGCGCGAGGTGCTGATCCTGTTCCACCTCCAGGATCTCCCCCTCGCCGCCTGCGCGGAGGTCCTCGGCGTACCACCCGGCACGGTCAAGAGCAGATTGCACCGCGCGCGCCGCATGTTGCGGAGCGTTCTTGTCGAGAAGGGATATGAGGCGTGAGCGAGCAGACCCCCGCCCCTCACGGGGAGGTTCCCCAGGAACTTGAGCGCGCGCTGGCGGCGGAGATCTCACTGGGCTCCCGGATGCGCCACGTGGCCGTGGGACTGGCAGGGGGGTGCGCGGCGGCACTGGTGACGGTGCTGTGGGTCACCGAGCCGCGTCCGCTTCCGGCGCGCACCCAGGCCGCCTTCGCCGTGCTGGTCGCCATCGGGCTCGCCTGGGCGGTCTTCTGCGGGTGGGTGCTGAGCAGCCGCCGACCGTTGTACGCCCGGGACCGGGTGCTGGCGGCAGGGCTCGCGCTCGTGGTCAGCGCGGTGACCGGCGTGGCCGGGACGGCGCTGGCCGTGGCACGCGCCACCACAGCCCAGGCGATGGCCGTTGCCCTGGTGGGCGTCGCCCTCGTCACGGCGGCGGGACTCGCCCTGATCGGGGCACGGTCCCGACGTCGCGCATTGCTGCGGATGAGGGACGCCCGGCAACAGGAGCCCTCTTGATCTCGCTGTCCGCGTGGGCTCTAGAAATACCTGGGTTGCGGATAGATCTCGATGCGCTTCGGGTCGACGGTGGGCGGGACGCCGGTCGCCCTGATCCGCTGGATCGACCAGCCGGGCGGGAAGCGCGTCCAAGGGGCGGTGTCGGCCGGATGGGTACCGCCGACGATCTTGCCCGCCGAGTCGCGGAGGACGGCCGACGCCTTGCCGTCCTCCAGAACCTCCGACGCGCCGGACTCGACCCGGAAGGTGATCGTCAGATCGTGCCGGCGGGTGCGGTGCACCTCGGCCCGCAGCGGCGCGCCGAGCAGGTAGAACTGGTCCCGGTCGACGCGGTAGAGGTCGCCCTTGACCAGGCTCGCCGTGAGCCGGACGGCGCGCGGGTCCCCCGGCTTGAGCCATTCGGCCTTGCCGAGGGTGAACCGGAGCCGCCTGGCGCCGCCCCCTGCGACGTAGGTATCGTCGCCCAGGCCGAAACGGCCGCCGGGAGGAATGAAGGCGGTCCTGCGGTCGCGGGCGTGGCCGCTCGTCTTCGTGATCAGTTGCCGTCCCCGCGCGTCGAGGATGTCGACGGTGACGGGGACCGAGACGACGGAGGTCCTGCTGGTGTTCTCCACGATCAGGCCCCAGCTCACCCGGTGCTCACCGGACGGGTCCCGCAGGCGGGTGAAGCCGTGCTCGACGATGCGGACCGTCCCGCCGTCGGCCGCCGAGGCGCTGGGCGAGGCCAGGACCCGCGGTTTGGGGGCGGGCTCGTCGGCGAGGACGGGCTCGCCCGCGCCGCCGGGACGGGCGAAGGCCACGAGGAGGGCGAACACCGCCACGGCCGTCCACAGGGAGGGCCGGTTGATCGCCTGGGCGAGCCGGTAGGACTCTTCGTCCTCATCCATGGCGGTCCACCTCCCGTGGCGATTGTGGCGTGAGAACGGGTGAGCCGGTTCCGTACGTGGCCGGATACGGCCAAGGACGGGCGCGCGACGGGCGGGTGACATCTCATTCTCGCTCAAAGGATGCTCAGGGAAGAGGAACGAGGGGCGGCCGACGTGAAGGAATTCCGATACCGGCGGCGCCGGGCAGCGGCGGCCGGGATGTTCCTCGCCGGTATCGTGCTGGTCTCCCTGATTCAGTCGGCGCGCGCGGAACCCGACACGGTCGCTCTCGTCCGCGACTACCTGGAGGCGATCAAGGAGCGGGATGTCGGAAAGGCGTTGAGAATCGCTCGCGTCGACCGCCCGGAAGGTGAGGCGGGACGGTTCCTGGTGCCCGAGGCCCTCGACGAGGACTGGACGATCGTCCGCGTCACCGAGACCTTCGACTCCGCCTCCAGCGGTTACGCCGAGGTGACCGTCGTCCTGGCCGGCAAGGACCGGAAAGGGCACGAGTTCAGGGTCAAGGTGCTCACGGAGAACGGTGGCCTCCGGATCGAAGAGCCGCTGGTGACACGGCGCTTCACGATGACCCCGCTGCTCTACGTCGAGGTCGGCGAGGTCCGGATCCCTTTCCGGAAGGGAGCCGACGCGGCGAGCGTCGAATACCGCCTCCTTCCCGGCTTCTATCGTTTCTACCAGGGGCCCCAAAGCCTTATCAGCGTGAAGTCGGCACAGGAACCGGTGCTTCCCGGGGACGGCGGCGTTTACCGGGAACTCGCCGGCTCATCGAGCTTCACCGTCACACCGGCCGGGCAGCGCGCGGTGTCACTCGCCTACAACGCCTTCGTCGACCAATGCGCGAAGGCACGCGGCAGGCCCGACCCCACCTGCCCGTTCGGCTTCGACTCCGTGGGCTATGTGAGAACCCGGGACGGGACCGTCCTGGATCCGGAGGCGATCTCCTGGAAGGTGACCAAGTACCCGACGATCGTCGCCCTGCCCGGAGGGAGCGGCCTCGAACTCGTGGACCGGGAACGCGGGACGGTCGAACTCCACGGCATCGGCCGCGTCCAGGAGGACCGGCCGAAGCGAAGGTTCGCCATCCCCTGCGACACGATCTCCTATTCCCTCCAGGCGACGGTGGGAATGGACGGCAAGATCTCGATCATCCCGGCCGGCCGGCGCCTGGGCCGGCAGTCTCCGCCGATCAGGGAGACCTGCCGCCAAGCCCCGCTTCTGGTCCGCTGACACCCGGCCGGTGCGGACGGCCGCCGCCCGGTAATCCGCTTGGCGAGACAAGGTGGAGACCGCCGTCCGGCTGCATCACCTGCCCACCGGCATCGTCGTCACCCGGACCACCGGCCGGTCCCAGGCCGCACGACCTCGCCTCGGCCCGCACCGAGCTGGAGGGGCGGCTTCGCCTCCAGGACGCGCGCCGGGAGCGGCAGGACACCGATCGCCTGCGCCGGGTCCAGGTCCGGTCCGAACGGTCGGCCAAGACCTTCACCCACAACGCCCAGCGCGCGGAGGTCGCCGACCACACCACCGGCCGGCGCCGGCCCTTGCGGACCTGGCGGCAGGGCCGGCTCGACCGGTAGGGGCGCTCAGTGCTCGTTGCCCGCGCGGGGCGCGGACGAGTTCGGGGGCGGCGAAGAACAGCGGGCCGTGGGGGTCGAGCGGGTCGCCTCGACGGGCTGCTCGGGGTCGGGTGGCCAGGGCATGGAGCCCGCCAGATGGACGATGCCGGTGATGTCGTGGCACGCGCACTTGCTGATGTCCGAGCTGTCCAACCAGGCGTTGGCGCCGTACGGCATCGATGGCCGCGAGCTGGGGGTGCTGCTCGTCCTCGCCGGGCACGAGCCCGGTTCCCAACAGCAGGTGGCGCAGCGGCTCGGCGTCGATCGCACCACGATGGTCTCGCTCCTGGACACGCTCGAAGACAAGGGGCTGGTGTCCCGCCATCCGCACGCGAACGACCGGCGCCGCAACGCGGTCGAGCTGACCGAGACGGGCAAGAAGACCGTCCGGCAGGCCATCGAGGCGAGCGACAGGGCCGAACGCGAGTTCCTCGCCCCGCTCAGCCCGCGGGACGCGGAACGGTTCCGCGACGCGTTGCAGACGGTCGTCACCCGGCGGGACCAGTCACCGGACGGACAGGGTTGACCGAACAGGGTTAACGCTGAGCGGCCACAACGGCTCGGGCCAGCGCGGCGACCTCGCGGTCCATGGCCGCCTTGGACGGGCGGCCCCTCCGGTGGTAGTCGATGTAGAGCAGAAGGTTGGCGCGGCGTACCAGGATCCTGCTGCCGGTGCCGTCGACGTGATCCCGTTTGGCCTGGTCGCCGATCTCCGGCGCCGCGGAGCCGTCGCCCGGCCAGGCGGCGAACAACGCCTTCGCGACCGCCGTGGCGGATCGCCCGGTGGCCGCGCTCGGGGGCGGCGCCTCCACGTACACGGTCAGGTATCCCAAGCCGGGCGGGGCGTCGCCGTCCTCCCACTTGCAGCCGCCGCTCACCCCGGCGTCGCCGGGAGCGAGGTCACGCCGCCGTGCACCGGCGACCAGGCGGCGCGCGGCCGGGCCGGCTTGTGCGCACACGTTCCCGACACCGCGATGTTCGCCCCGCTGGTAGGCGGGTGGAGCGGCGGGCCGCGGCCGGGCCCCGAGCCGGGCGCCGATCTCACCGGCCGCGCTCATGAGCCCGGCTTCCAGCACGGCGAAGGAGGACACGGCCGGGCCGTACTCGCCGATGTCCGCCTCCTGCTCCGCGAAGAGGTCGACGACGATGTTGCGCACCCGTACCGCCAGGCGGACCTCATGGTGCTCGCCGGGCAGCCGGTTGACGTGAACGAGCTTTGCCTCGTCGCCCAGGCCGCGGACCGGGATCGCCCCGGGCGCCGTCGAGGTCGGGAGGTTCTGGAAGCGGAGCCGCGCCTCATCGGTGGCGCTGCCGCCGGAACGCCTGGCGGGTGTGTGCAGGTGCGCCTCCGCCTGCATCCGGGCGAACATGTCGTGCTCGTTCACGGCCCTCCAGAGACACCGCCGTTCACCCATGTCGGTGGCGGCGACGCGAAGCCGCCGCATGGTGGCGGCCGACACGGATCGGCACCACCCGGCGGGGACCCGCTCAAACTCGCCGGACCGCCACTGCGGCGACGCGCTCGCGCCTTGGGCACCTCCCGGGCCATCGTTACCCGAACACCCACTTGTCAGCAGCACCACCGCGCCCAGGACCGCGGTGGCCGACCGCGCCATGTCCATGTCCTAAAGAACGGTGAGGACCGGCAGGCCGTTCAACCGTCCCGGCTCCAAGAAAGAGCGGGCTCGCGGCCGGGCGATGGTGGGCTTTTGCCTACCTCGATCGGCGTCTTTTGACCATCGTCCCGGGCTCCGCCGGTTCCTAGCGTCGACATCGACCGCCGAAAAGCAGATCGATGGAGGTAAGAACGATGAGGGGACGCCGATATGGACCCGCGGCCAAGAGGCCCGTCGAGGAGGCGCTCCGGCTTGAGGGAGTGCGCAAGGTCTACGGTTCGGAGGACAACCGGGTCACCGCGCTGGACGGGGTCTGGCTGTCACTGTCATCGGGCACGTTCACGGCCGTCATGGGCCCGTCGGGCTCGGGCAAGAGCACCCTGCTGCATTGCGCGGCGGGTCTGGATCGGCCGAGTTCGGGCCGGGTGTTCGTGGACGGTGTGGAGTTGCCGGTGGGCGACGTCTCCCCGTCCACGAAAAAGGGGCGCGCCGGCGGTGGTGAGACGGCGCTGACCAAGTTCAGGCGGCGGCGGATCGGGTTCGTGTTCCAGCGGTTCAACCTGCTGCCGACGCTGACGGTGACGCAGAACGTGACGCTGCCGCTGAAGCTGTCGGGCAGGCGGGCCGACAAGGCCAGGGCTCGGGAGATCCTGGCCCGGGTGGGCCTGGGCGACCGTCTCGACCATCTGCCGTCCGAGCTGTCGGGAGGCCAGCAGCAGCGGGTGGCGATCGCGCGGGCGCTGGTGACCGAGCCGGCGGTGGTGTTCGCGGACGAGCCGACCGGGGCGCTGGACTCGCGCAGCGCGCGGGAGGTCCTGGCGCTGCTCCAGGAGTCGGTGCGGGTCTATGGGCGCACCGTCGTGATGGTCACCCACGACCCGGTCGCGGCCTCGTACGCGGACACGGTGCTGTTCCTGGCGGACGGCCGGCTGGTGGGCAACCTGCCCTCGCCCACCGCCGAGTCGGTGGCGGAGCGCATGACCCACCTGGCCGACGAGGTCGAGCGGCAGCGCGCCACCGAGGGGGTGTGAGGGATGTTCGGTCTGGCGGTCAGGTCCTTGCGCAAGCGGGCGGGCGGGTTCGCGGCGAGTTTCGTGGCGATGTTCCTGGGCGCGACGATGGTGATGGCGTTCGGTGCCATGCAGGACACCGCTATCTCCAGCGACGCCACCGGCGCCGCCGAGGAGACCCTGGTCACCATGTCGATCGTCGTGGGCGGGTGGGGCAGCGCGCTGGTGATCCTCGCCGTCAGCTCCACGCTGGCCCTGTCGGTCCGGCAGAGGGCCGAGGAGATGGCGCTGCTGAAGAGCGTCGGCGCGACCCCGGCCCAGATCGGCCGGATGGTGGTCGGCGAGGCCACCGGGCTCGCCCTCGTCGCCTGGCTCCTGGCGATCGGTCCGGGGCTCCTGGGGGGCGCGGCGCTGCTGTCGCTGCTGCACTCCACCGACCAGGTGCCCGAGAGCGTGCCGTACGCCTTCGGCCCGGTGGCCCTGGGCATCGGGCTGACGCTCACCCTCGTCTCGGCGGTCGCCTCGGCGATCATCGCCGTCACGCGCATCGCCCGGGCCGGGGTGATCCGGTCGCTGGCCGACGCGGCGGTGGGCCGTACGCGGATGAGCCGCAAGCGCGTCGCCTTCGGGATCGTGTTCCTGCTCCTGGGGCTGAACCTGGCCGTGGTCACCGCCACGGTGATGAAGGACGAAGGCATGGACGCGATGGCGACCGCGGGGCAGGCCGACATCATGGCCTCGCTGGGGCTGGCGCTGCTGGCCCCGTGGCTGATCCGGTGGGCGGCGGGCGTGCTGTCGCGTCCGCTGGAGCTGCTGTTCGGGGTGGCCGGTGAGCTGGCGGTGAGCACGCTGCGCCGGCGTACCGCGCAGATGGCCTCGGTGTTGATGCCGATCATCCTGTTCACCGGGGTCGCGACCGGCTCGCTGTACCTCCAGCAGATCGAGAACGACGCCACGGCCGCGGCCGGGCTGGTGTCCACGGTCGAGCAAAAGAACATCGCGACGCTCAACTTCGTGGTGATCGGGATGATCCTGCTGTTCACGGCGGTGATCCTGGTCAACACGCTGCTCGCGGCGACCGCCTACCGGCGCGGCGAGTTCGGCCGGCAGCGCCTCGTCGGCGCCACCCGCGGCCAGGTCGTCGGCGCGGTGGCGCTGGAGGCCGCGGTGCTGATCGGGCTGGGTCTGGTGTGCGGCGTCGTCGCGGCGATGTTCACGGTCGTGCCGTTCAGCGTCGCCCGCGCCGACGCGCTCGTCCCCGATATCGGGCCGCTCGTCTTCGTGGCGGTGGCCCTGATCGCCACGGCCCTCACGGCCGTCACCGCGATCACCGCGGCCCACCGCGCGGCCAAGATCTCGCCGGTGGAGGCCGCGAGCCTCTAGCGGCCCCGCCATGCGGGGGCGGGGCCCGCCGTCTCGGTGAGACGGCGGGCCCCGGCAGCAGGTGTTTCGTTACCTGCCGAAGTGGTGGAAGTGGCCATGGTGGTGGCCGTGACCATGGTGGTGATGGTGGCCGTGGCCATGGTGGTGGCCATGGTGGTGGCCGTGGTGATGGTGGTGGCCGTGATGGTGGTGGCAGGGACGTCTCGGCGGGCACACCTGGGACTGCGCCGCCTGAGCGGTGGCCGTTTCCGTCGCGTTCGCCGCGGCCGCGGGACCGAAGGCGGTGAGGCTCGCCACCGCGACGAAACCGGCGGCGGTCAGCGCCGCTGAGCGCAAAGGACTCGAAATCCTCATGGTTCCCTCCAGGGGTTGGGGCCACGAAGGCCCATGTGTCACATGTCACATACCCCCACCGCACCCATCCAACTACAGAGAGTAAGTAGATCATTCCGGCGGATCGGGCCCACCCCGGTCAGGGGTTCGGAGTCAGTCGATCGGGGTCTCCAGGACCATGAGCCGGGTGCCGCCGGGCTCCTCGCCGTCGTCGGGCGCGGCCCACATCCGCAGCACGCCGCCGGCGGTCTCCAGGTGAACGGGATTGCGGGGCGGCACTCAACCACCCCGTCCGGCATCTCCGGGACCCCGCGAATGATCGAAAGATGACCGTTGGATGAAACCCCAGGCCGCGTGGCCGGTGGGAACATTCGTCCAAGACCGGTGAGCGGACCTCGATGCATCGTTCGGTGCATGAGCGAGTCTGAGGTCAAGAGCTCCCATCGGATGCACGTGATCCACGACGGTTCGCGCCGGGCGTCGCCGCTGCTGCTCATTCACGGGTCGGGGGCCTCCAGCGGCTGCTGGGCCCCGCTGGTCCCGGCGCTCGCCGGCCGCCACCATGTCGTCCGGGTCGACCTGCCGGGCTGCGGCCAGTCCCCGCCCGCCGCGTCGTACGACGTGCCCGACCAGGCGGGGCGGGTGGCGCGGGTACTGGACGATCTCGGCATGGACCACGTCACCGTGGTCGGGCACTCCGGCGGTGGCTATGTCGCCACCGCGCTCGCCGAGCGGCGTCCCGACCTGGTGGGGTTGATCGCGCTGGTCAGTACCGGGCCGCGTCCGGACGCCCTCCTTCCGCAGCCGGTGATCCTGCGGGTGCTGCTGGGGCCGCCGTTCGGGCCGCTGCTGTGGTCGAGGCGTTCGGACGCGATGATCCGTAAGGGGATCGCGGCGACGGCCGCCCGGCCGGTGGACATCCCCGACGACATGGTGGCCGAGCTCAGGGGCACCACCTACCGCGCGTTCCGGGAGGTGCTGCGGAAGAACGGCGCGTACATCGCCGAACGGAGCGTGCCCGAGCGGCTCGCCGCCCTCGGCGTCCCCGTCCTGGTGGTCTTCGGTGCCGCCGATCCTCGCTGGGACCCGTCGTCGGCACGCCACTACGAGGCGGTGCCGGGCGCGCGGGTCGAGATGCTGGACGGCGTCGGGCACCTGCCCATGTTCGAGGCGCCCGAGGCCACCGGCGACCTGCTGTCGGCCTTCGCCGCCGCGGAACGCTGACCCCCTGCCTTGGGGCGCGGGCATAAACTGCTCGCATGCTGCCGGACGGGACGCCGTTCGACTGGACGGGTGCGGAGGTCGCCGTCCCGGATCCACCGCATCGGCTGCCGGGGATCAGCATGGCCGGGTTCCGGCATCGCGTCTCACGAGGCTCCGGCATCGCCATGGTCGCGCACCCGTCCGTCACCCTGCTCGTCGATCTGAGCGAGGGGGACGGCATCGTCTACGACCGCGACGGCCGGCGCGATCGCGGCAGCGTCGTCGTCGGGCTCCTGCCCGGCGAGCTGCGCGCCACCGGCCACGGGATCGGGGAGTGCTTGCAGATCCGGCTGGAGCCGGACGTGGCGGCCGCCGTGCTCGGCGTGTCCACCGAACTCACCGGGACGCTGGCGACCCTCGCCGATGTGTGGGGCCGCGAGGCCGGGCGGGCCGAGGACAGGTTGCGCTCCGCGACGTCCTGGGACGAACGGTTCGCGACCGCGGCGGACATCCTCGCCCGGCGGATGGGCTCCCACCCGACGGTGGACCCGGAGGTCGCCCACGCCTGGCGGCGGACGCTCACCAGCCGGGGCCGGGTGCGGGTCGAGCGCCTGGCCGAGGAGGTGGGCTGGAGCCGCAAGCGCCTCTGGGCCCGCTTCCGATCGCAGCTCGGCATCACCCCCAAACGCGCCGCCCGGCTCGTGCGCTTCGACCACGCCGCCCACCTTCTGGCGGCCGGTCACGCCGCCGCGGGCGTCGCCACCCGCAGCGGCTACGCCGACCAGTCCCACCTCCACCGCGAGGTCAAGGCGTTCACCGGGCTCACCCCCGCGGCCGTGGCCACGGCGCCCTGGCTCGCGATCGACGACGTCGCCTGGCCGCGGCCCCTGTCCTCCGGTCCGGCCAAGGCGCGTCACTCGGGGCGCTCTACGGCTGAAATCCCTATTTCCACACCGCGCCGGCGTCGATCGGCAGGGCCACGCCGGTGATGTAGCGGGCCATGTCGGAGGTGAGGAACAGGAGGGCGTTGCTGACGTCGACGGATTCGATCCAGTCCACCGGAAGCAGCGCCGTCGCGCGGGAGGCCGCGGCGAACTGCTCCTTGGTGGGGTTCTCCTCGTCGGGGACGAAGAGGCGGTACATCACGTCGTTCTGGATCATGTCGGTGTCGACCTGGGTGGGGTTGACCGTGTTGACCCTGATGCCGTGCGGTGCCAGCTCGACGGCGAGGGCGCGCATGAGCCCCACGACGCCGTGCTTGGCCGCGACGTAGTGCGCGACGTTCGGGTACGACTTGAGCCCGGCCACGGAGCTGGTCAGGACGATGGACCCGCCGCGCCCGCCCGCGAGGAGGTGCGGGATGGCGACCTTGGTCGTGCGCCACACCCCGGTGAGGTTGACGTCGATCATGTCCCGCCAGGCCCGCTCGCCCAGCTCGCCGAGGGACCCGCTCGACAGGATCCCGGCGTTGGCCACGACGATGTCGAGGCGGCCCAGCTCGCGCACGCCCTCATCGACGGCCGCCCGCAGGCTCCCGGTGTCGCGGACGTCGGCGGGGCGCGCGACGATCCGCCGGCCGAGCGCCTCGACCTGCCGTACCGTCTCGGCCAGGTCCTCCTCGGTGGCGAGCCCATAGCCGACCGTGTCCATCTGCTCGCAGAGGTCGACGGCGATGATGTCCGCGCCCGCGGCGGCCAGCGTGACGGCGTGGCTGCGGCCCTGGCCGCGGGCGGCGCCGGTGATGAAGGCGACCTGTCCGTCCAGCGAAACGTTCATCGGGCCAGCACCCCCGCGTCGACCGGCAGCCCGATCCCGGTCACGAACCGCGCCTCGTCGGAGGCGAGGAACGCGACCGCGTCGCTGACGTCGGACGGGTCGAGCCAGGGCGTCGGCAGCAGCATCCCGTCCTGGGACGCGGCGGCGAACTGCTCCCTCGTGGGTTCCTCGACGTCCGGGACGAACAGCCGGCGGACCAGCGGATTCTGGATCATGTCGGTGTCGACCTGGGTCGGGTTCACCGCGTTGACCCGGACGCCCTGCGCGCCCAGCTCCTGCGCGAGCGTCTTGGTCAACCCCATCAGCGCGTGCTTCGCCGCGACGTAGTGGGCGATGCCGCCGTACGGGCGCAGCCCCGCCGTGGAGCTCGTGATCACGATGCTGCCGCCGCCGGAGCCGATCAGATGCGGCGCGGCGGCCTTGCACGTGATCCACACCCCGGTGAGGTTGACGTCGACGAGGTCCTGCCACGCCTCGTCGGTCAGTTCCCAGCTCGGGACGCCGCCGCTGTGGACGCCGGCGTTGGCCACGACGATGTCGAGCCGGCCGAGCCGGGCCACGGCGTCGTCGATCGCGGCGCGCGTCTCGTCCAGGTCGCGCACGTCGGCCACCGCCGTGACGACCTCGCGGCCGGTGGCGGTGACGAGGCCGGCGGTCTCGGCCAGGTCGTCCGGTGTGGACAGCGGGTACGGAACGGTGTCGATCTGGCGGCAGAGGTCGAGCGCGATGATGTCGGCGCCCTCCTCGGCCAGCCGGACCGCATGGGCGCGGCCCTGGCCGCGTGCCGCGCCGGTGACCAGCGCGACCCTTCCTTCTGCGCGTTTACGGTTGACGGCCAACGAACGGCTCCTTCACAGGACGGGAGTGCCGCCACGGCCCACGACTATCCAGATCGACACCGACTCGACGTCGAACGGATTGTGCAGCCGGTGGGGTGTCATGGATTCAAAGCGGATGGAATCCCCGGCATTGAGCTCGTAATGGGTGAAGCCGACCTGAACGTGCAGCCCGCCGGAAATGACGTACCCGTACTCCACGCCGGGATGGTGGATCAGGCTGTCCGCGGGACAGGACTCCCCGCCGGGCGCGTAGACGACGTGCAGAAAGTCGTTCTCCGGATCGTGGTCGGAGGTCAACCGCCCCCACACCGCCTTGTCCATCCGCAGCTCGTGCCGGCGGTCGCCGCGCTGGAGCGGCGACCCCGGCTCGGTGTCGCGCGGGTTGGGCACCGAGGGGCGGCCCGCTCCCTTCTGGATCGGCTTGAGCCCTTGCGCCGGCGGGCCGGGCGACGCGGTGGAGTCCACGGGCATCAGGTCGTCGAGCGGCACACCCATCTCTGTGGCGATCGCGTACAGCGTGCCCACCGATGGTTTCGTGCGGCCGAGCTCGACCTGGGATATGAAGCTCGGCGACACGTCGACCCGCCTGGCCATCTCGCGTACGGACATCCCCGCGGCCAGCCGCGCTTTCCGCAACTTCTGCCCCACCGTGTCGAGGGGGGAGGCGGAATTGGGCGGCGGACCGTCTGCGGCGTCGCTCGATGTGCTCATGGGGTCCCCATTCACTGTTACGAGTTCACCTTCAAAAGGAAGTCTCAGGCAGGGCGGGCGTCATGGCAAAACCCATCCGCCGTCCACGGTGAAGGCGGCTCCGTGGATAAAGTCGGCGTCATCGCTCGCCAGGAAGAGCGCCATATGCGCGATCTCCTCCGGTCGTCCCCACCGGCCCGCGGGCGTGTTCGCGACGGCCTCGTCGACGTGCGGGTTCCGGCCCTCGGGGGTGAGCAGGTGCCCGGTCATCCCGGTGTGGATCGCGCCGGGGCAGATGGCGTTCGCGCGGATGCCCCGCTTGCCGTAGTCGAACGCGAGCTGCTTGGTGAAGCCCAGCAGCGCGTGCTTGGACGACGTGTACGCCGCGCCGCCGCCGCCCGCCACGAACGAGGAGATCGAGGCGGTGTTGATGATGACGCCCTTCTTCTGCGCGAGCATCGGCGTGAGGACGGCCCGCGAGAACAGGAACGGTCCGGTGATGTTGATCGCCATGGTCCGGTTCCACAGCTCGTCGGACGTGTCGAGCGCCGGCGTGTAGTCGTCGAGCACACCGGCGTTGTTGCAGAGGATGTCGACGCGGCCGAACAGTTCGAGCGTCCGCGCGACGACGCGCTCGACGTCCGCCCGCACGGACACGTCGGCGGTCTCGGCGACGCCGCGTCCGTCGCCGAGCAGCTCGACGGTCTCCCGCACGGGGTCGGCGCGCACGTCGACGGCGACGACGGTCGCGCCGTTCTCGCTGAACTCCTGGGCCATGGCCCGGCCCATGCCGGAACCGGCCCCGGTGATGATCGCGACGCGCTTGTCCAGCTTCATCCTGATCTCCTTCGTGGGTAGGGGTCCGACATCAGCCACCGCGCGGCGGCGGCGATGCCGGTCTCGTCGGGGATCCACGCCCGTTCGAGGCTCGGGGCGTACGGCGTCGGCGCGGTCGGGGCGCCGACCCGTGCGACGGGTGCGTCCAGGGACCAGAAGCCCTCGTGCACGGCCAGGGCCGCCAGCTCGGCGCCCACGCCGAACTCGGTGACCGCCTCGTGCGCGATCAGCAGCCGGTTGGTGCGCCCGAGGGACTCCAGCACCGTGCGCCGGTCGAGCGGGGCGATCGTGCGCAGGTCGATGACCTCGGCGTCGATGCCCTCCGCCGCGAGCGTCTCCGCGGCGTCGAGCGCGAGCCGCGCCATCCGGGACCACGAGACGATCGTGAGGTCGGTGCCCGCGCGGGTGACGCGGGCCTTGCCGAGGGGGACGCGGTGGCCGGGCGCGGGCATCGCCGCCTTGCGCTCGTACAGCAGCCGGTTCTCGATGAAGATCACCGGGTTGTCGTCGTCGATGGCGGTGCGGAGCAGGCCGTACGCGTCCTCCGGCGTGCTGGGCATCACCACGGTCAGTCCGGGGATGTGCGCGAGCAGCGCTTCGAGGCTCTGCGAGTGCTGGCTGCCCGAGGAGCGTCCCGACCCGAACTGGGTGCGCACGACCATCGGCACCGTCACCGCCCCGCCGGTCATGAACCGCAGCTTGGCGGCCTGGTTCATGAGCTGGTCCAGGCAGGTGCCGAGGAAGTCCAGGTACATGAGCTCCACGACCGGCCGCAGCCCGGCCATCGCCGCGCCCACGCCGAGTCCCATGATCGCCGTCTCGGAGATCGGGGTGTCCAGGACGCGGCCGGGGAACTCCTCCGCGAGCCCGCGGGTCAGCCCGAAGACGTTGCCTCCGCCGACGTCGATGCCCGCGAGGAACACCCTCGGGTCGTCCGCGAGCGCGTCACGCATCGCCTGGCGGAGGATCCGCGAGGTGGACACCGGCTTGGTGGCGTCGGCCGTTCGTGCCTGGAGGGTGGCCTGCGGCCGTTCCGCGACATCGGGGCGCGGGCTGGCCACGTAGTCGAGGACGGTCGCGGGATCGGGCTCGTCCGAGCCGGCCGCGAACGTCTCCGCTTCGGCGACCTGCCGGGCGACCTCGTCCTCGACCTGGTCCAGCTCACCGGCGGGCACGCCCAGCGCGGCGAGGCGCGCGCGGGTCCGCCGCAGCGGGTCCTCGGGCGCGTCGTCAGGGGTCTCCCCCGCGCGGTACCTCTGCGGGTCCCCCTCGTAGTGCCCGCGCACGCGCAGCGTCACCGCCTCGACGAACTGCGGGCCCCCGCCCGCGCGCACCTCGTCGAACACCTCGGCCATCGCCGCCTCCACGGCCTCGACGTCGTTCCCGTCGACGGCGCGGAACGGCAGGCCGTAGCCCGCGGCCCGGGAGGACAGCGGGACGGCGTGCTGGTCGCTCGTCCGGGAGAACTCCGAGAAGCCGTTGTTCTCGCAGACGAAGACGATCGGCAGGCGCCAGAGCGCGGCGAGGTTGACCGACTCGTGGAACGCGCCGGTGGCCACGGCGCCGTCGCCGAAGAACGCGATCGCGAGGGCGTCGGAGTCCCGTACGCGCAGGGCGTGGGCGGCCCCGGCGGCGATCGGCAGGCCGGCCCCCACGATGCCGTTGGCGCCGAAGATGCCCAGCGCCGGGTCGGCGACGTGCATGGAGCCGCCGCGGCCACGGCAGGTGCCGGTCGCCTTGCCGGTCAGCTCGGCGAACATGCCGGACGGGTCGAGTCCCTTGGCGAGCACGTGCCCGTGACCGCGGTGCGTGGACGTGATGATGTCGTCGGGTCGGGCGCGGAACAGCGTGCCGACGGCGACCGCCTCCTGGCCGACGGACAGGTGCACGAATCCGGGGATGGCGCCCTGGCCGTAGAGCACCGCGATCCGCTCCTCCATCTTGCGGATGAGCAGCATCCGCCGGAACGCGGTGAGCAGGTCGTCACGGTTCACCGGCGTTCGCCCCGGCCTTCGGCGAGCTCGCGGACCGCCCTCTCCCGCAGCCGGAACTTCTGGATCTTCCCGCTCTCGGTCCGCGGCAGCCGGTCGGTCACCAGCAGGTACTCCGGCAGCTTGTGCTTGGCGATGTCGTGCTCCAGCAGGAACGCGCCGAGTTCGCGCAGTGTCGGCGGTGGCGCGTCCTCGGGGGTGACGACGAACGCGCAGGCCCGTTCGCCCAGGGTGTCGTCCGGCACGCCGACGATGGCGACGTCCGCGACCGCGGGATGCTCCAGCAGGTAGTCCTCGACCTCCTTGACGCTGATGTTCTCGCCGCCGCGCACGACGATGTCCTTCACCCGGCCCGCGATCGTGATCCCGCCGTCGGGCGAGATCGTCGCCAGGTCACCGGTGCGGAACCAACCGTCGGCCGTGAAGGACTCGGCGGTGTGCTGTTCGTCGAGGTATCCGAGGCACAGCTCGGGGCCGCGCACCTCCAGCTCCCCGACGCCGTTCACCGGATCGGCGAGGCGGGCCTGGGAGGACCCGGTGAGCCGCCCGTCGGTGTCCGCGCGGATCCGTTCCGGGTCGTCGGGTCCGCCGCAGGTCACGGTCGGCATCTCGGTCAGCCCGTAGGCGCGGACCACGGCCGCGCCGAGCACCTCGGTGGCCCGCCGTACCAGGTTGGGCGGGACGTCGGCGCCGCCGCAGACGAACCCGGTCAGCGCCGAGGTCGT
Source organism: Actinomadura sp. SCN-SB (assembly GCF_043906805.1). Taxonomy (NCBI): domain Bacteria; kingdom Bacillati; phylum Actinomycetota; class Actinomycetes; order Streptosporangiales; family Thermomonosporaceae; genus Actinomadura; species Actinomadura sp. SCN-SB. Next base: position 121,317 of record NZ_JBIMPP010000011.1, read on the forward strand.
GCCGCGCCGGGCGTACTCGTCGCAGAGCCCGCGCAGGAACGGCGTCGCGCCCACGCTGAACGTGCAGGAGTCGGCCTCGACGATGTCCACCCCGGCCGCCGCGTCCCACTCCGCCTGAAGCACGACCGAGCCGCCGACCAGCAGGGGCATCATCACCCCGTACACCAGTCCGGTGATGTGGCCGACCGGGGACGGCATGTAGACCCGGTCGCCGTCGAGCCGGAACAGCCGGGCGATCGACCAGGCGTCGCTGAGCAGCGTCCGGTGGCTGTGCAGCACGCCCTTCGGGACGCCGGTCGTGCCGGAGGTGAACATCAGCACGCACACGTCGTCGAGGCCGGCGTCGAGCTCCGGCTCGGGCGCGGACACCTCGTCCTCGGGGGCCTCCGGGTCCCGTACGGTCAGGACCGGGACGTCCCGCCCGGCCCGCGCGGTCGCGGTGCGGATCATCTCCGGGTGGCGGGTGTTCCGGTAGCGGGCCGGTGCCACGAAGGCGGCGATGTCGCAGGCCGCGAGGATCCGCTCCAGTTCGGCCGCCCGGAAGTTCACCGGCACCGGGCACACCACGGCGCCCATCCCCCACAGCGCGTGGGCCGTCGCGACCGCCTCCCACCAGTTCGGAAGCTGGACGCCGACGACGTCGCCGCGCCGGACCCCCGCCGCCCGCAGCCGGGCCTGCTGGACGGCGACCGCCGACAGCAGCGCGCCGGAGTCCAGCCGTGTCGCGCCGTCCACCACCTGCGTGCGCGCGTCGCGCAGGGCGGCCGCGAGAACGGCGGGGGTGGCGGCGGTGATCTCCTCCGCCTCGGGATGGCGCGTCGTGGGCGCCCAGGTGCCGGTGAGCATGCGGTCAGACCTCGCGGACCGGGTTCGGGTTGCTGCCGGGAAGCACCGCGTGGCCGCCGTCGACGGGCAGGGCGACGCCGGTGATGTCGCGGGCGTCGTCGGAGGCGAGGAACACCACCGAGCCGCTGATGCTGCTCGGCTCCAGCAGTCCGCGCCCGGCGATGGCGGACCAGCCGTACGCGTTGTCCCGCCGGTCCTGCGGCGTGCCGCCCGGCCCGCCCGCCATCATGTCGTAGGCGCCCTGCCAGTCGTTCATCTTGGTGTCCACGATCCCCGGGCAGACCGCGTTGCACCGGATGTTGTACGGCCCCAGCTCGATGGCCGCGTTGCGCATCAGCCCGAGCACGCCGTGCTTGGCCGCCACGTAGTGGGTCATGCCGGCGCCGGCCTCGAAGCCGTTGACCGACGAGGTCAGCACGATCGACCCGCGCCTCTGCTCGATCATGGTCGGGACGACGGCCTTGACCGAGCGCCACGCCCCGGTCAGGTTGATGTCGAGCATCTCCTGCCACTGCTCGTCGGTGAGCTCCCAGAGCCGGCCGAGCGCCCAGATCCCGGCGTTCGCGACGAGGATGTCGATGCGCCCGAACTCGGCCACGCCGCGGCGGACCACGTCGTCCAGGCCGCCGCCGTCGCGGACGTCGCACTCGGCCGCGATCACCCGCCGGCCGAGTCCCTCGATCTCCTTCGCGGTGGCGTCGAGATCGGCTCGCGTCGCCAGCGGGTACGGGGCGGTGTCCACGTCCCGGCACAGGTCGATCGCGATGATGTCCGCGCCGGCCGCGGCGAGGGCGAGGGCGTGCGAGCGGCCCTGGCCGCGGGCCGCACCGGTGACGAACGCCACTTGTCCGGTCAGATCAGGCATGCTTCCTACGCTCCTTCGAGATCAGCAGGCCGAGGCCGCCGAAGGCCGACGGGGGCCGTACCGCGCTGACGGTCAACGCGACGATGGTGAGCACGCCGACGGCGATCAGATAGCCGCCCGTCGGCAGGTCGACGAAGGGAATGAAGTTCTGGACCTCGGCGACGAAGACCGCGCCGAGCACACAGCCGATGGCCGAGCCGCGGCCGCCGGTCAGCAGCGCGCCGCCGATCACCGGCACGGCGATGGACAGCAGCAGGTAGCCGGACCCGGAGTTCGGGTCGCCGATCCCCGTCTGCGCCGCGAGCGCCACCGAGCCGAGACCGGCGATCGCCCCGCCGACGACGAACATCGCCGCCCGGAAGAACGGGGTGCGCACGCCGAGCTGCGACGCCCGCGCCTCGGAGTAGCCGACCGCCCGCGACCGCAGCCCGGCCCGCGTGCCGTTGACCCAGAGGTCGAACGCGATCGCCAGCACGACCGCGACCAGGAAGAAGCTCGGGATGTACGCGACCCCCTGCCCCAGCAGCGTGGCCAGGTCGTTGTTGATGAGGCCCTCGGGCTCGGGACGCAGGATCCGCCCGACGCCCAGGAAGATCCCGAGCGTGGCGATCGTGGCGATCACCGCTGTGATGCGCAGCCTGACCACCAGGACGGCGTTCACGGCCCCGAGCAGGGCCCCGGCGGCGACCGCGAGGCCGATCAGCAGCGGCGGCGACAGCTCGGGGAAGAACGAGAGCAGCACGACGATCAGGCCCATCGTCGAGCCGATCGAGGCGTCGATCTCACCGACCAGCAGCACCGGGAGCTGCGCCAGCGCGGCGAGCACCAGCGGCAGGCTGAGCTGGAGGATCGTGCTGAGGTTGCCGATCGTCCCGAAGTTGCTGTCGCGGTACGCGCCGTACACCCACAGCCCGGCGAGCAGCATGCCGAGCAGGACGAACGTCGCCGGGGTCAGCGTGGACCGGCGGCCGGGCCGCCGGGCGCGGCCGGCGCTCCGCTCCTCCCGGTGCCGCCGCTCCTCCTGCTGTTCCTTCGCCGTGCTGAAGGCGTGGACGATCGCCTCCTCCGTCACCTCCTCGCCGGACAGCTCGGCCACGCTGCGGCCACGGGCCAGGACGACCACCCGGTCCGCCAGCAGCCGCAGCTCACCCGCGTCGCTGGAGGTGAAGACCACCGCCGTGCCCTGCTCGGCGACCGCGACGAGAGAACGGTAGATCTCGAACCGCGACCGGACGTCGACGCCCTCGGTGGGCTCCTCGATCAGCAGCGCCTTCGGCTCGCGGGCCACGGCCCGGCCGACGGCCACCTTCTGCTGGTTGCCGCCGGAGAGCGTCCCCACCGGCTGCTCGATCGAGCCGCGAGCCAGGTCGTAGGCGTCGGCGAGCTCGGTGGCACGGGCGACCTCGCGCCGCCGCGGCAGCCATCGCCACCAGCCCCCGGACGACGCGCCGAGCGCCAGCGTGTAGTTCTCCCGGATCGACAGCAGGCCGGAGAGCGACTCGTCGCGGCGGTCCGAGCTGACGAAGACCGCCCCGACGTCGACCGCGGCCTCGGCCCGGCGCAGCGGCACGCCGTCGACGACGACCGTGCCCCCGTCCAGGCCGTCCCCGGCCAGCGCGCGGATCAGCTCCCCCTGGCCGTTGCCCGCCGCGCCGCCGATGCCGACGATCTCCCCGCGCCGCACGCTGAGGTCGATCGGGCCGCAGGACGCCGCCCGCAGGCCCCTGCCCTCAAGGACGACCGGCGCGTCGGGACCGGCGGTGGCGGACCGCCGGGTGAACGCGGCCACCTCCCGCCCGGCCATGTACCGGACCAGCTCGTCGGTGCTCGCCCCCGCGGTGGGCAGCTCGGCCACGAGCACGCCGTCGCGCAGGATCGCGATGTCCGACGTGACGGCGAGGACCTCGTGCAGCCGGTGGGTCACGAAGATGACGCAGGCACCGCGTGCCGCCGCCGCGCGCATGCTGTCCAGGACCCAGGCGACACCGGTCTCGTCCAGCGAGGACGTCGACTCGTCGAACAGGATCACATCGGTCCGCCGGGCCAGCACCGCCGCGATCTCCACCAGGCGTTTCTCGTTGTTCGGCAGATCGCCGATGCGGCTCGCGGGATCGATGCCGCCGAGCCCGGCCGCGTCGAGCACCGCCCGTTGCCAGGAGGTGCCGTTCGCGGCCGGCCGGTACTCGGGCTCGACGATGAGATCGAGGTTCTGCGCGACGGTGAGCTCGTCGATGAGCGAGCCGTCCTGGTAGACACAGGCGATCCGCACGCCGTCCGCCGCCTCGGTCAGCGGCGTGCCGTCGAACCGGACCAGGCCGGCGTCGGCGCGGTGGATCCCGGCGACGATCTTCACGAACGTCGACTTGCCGGAACCGTTCTCGCCGATCAGGCCGTGCACGGCGCCGCGGGCGAACGTCGCCGACATCCCGTTGAGGGCGGTGGTGGAGCCGAAGGTCTTGGTGACCCCCTCGGCCACCAGGCCGCTCCCGTCGGACGTCGCCGGCTCGATCGCGACGGCGCCCGGCCCGGTGTTGCGTCCGGTCGGCCTCATCCTTTGCACCTCCTGTCGATGTGCCGGGGGTGACGGCTCAGCCGGCGTTGAGGACGGTCGTGAGCAGGGAGTCCGGCATGAGCGTCGGGCCGGGGGCGTTCGCGGGCTGGTCGGGCAGGTAGTCGCCCTTCTTCGCGGTCACGAACGGCAGCGGGAACATCAGCATCGGGGCGACCTTCTTGCCCGCCAGGTGGTTCATCAGCGCCGAGAGGGCGATGGCCCCCTCGAAGTTGATGCTGCTGGAGTAGGCGAGCTGCCACTCCTGCGGCGTGCCCAGGTCCTTCTCCCACATCTGGAGCAGGGAGTTGTCGGAGGTCCAGGTGACCTGCGCCGGGACCTTCAGCTTGGCCTTCTGGTAGGTCTGGACGATGTTGACGGTCTGCTTGGCGTAGTCGTAGAGCACCGCGTCGATCTTCTTGCCGGTCGAGATCAGCGCGGTGGTGGCCGACACGGCCCCGCTCTCGGTCCAGCTCGTGTTGGACCGGTTGACGACCTTGATGCCGGGGGCGTTCTGCTGGAACCACTTCTCCGCGCACGCCTGCCATCCGGCGCCCTGCGGGTTGCCGGGGGTTCCGGTGAAGAACGCGACGTTGCCGGAGTTCTTGAGCATCCTCGCCGTCGTCTGCGCCATCTGCTTGCCGTCGTCGCAGAAGTCGGAGGCGACCTGCGAGACGACCGCCTTGGTGGCGTCCTTGCCGGGGATGCCCCCGTAGGCCACGACCGGGATGCCCGCGTTGGTGGCCTGCTGGTACGCCGCGGTCATGGCCGGGCCGAAGTCGTCGTAGGTGACGATCCCGGTGACCTTCCGGGCGATCAGCGTCTTCAGGTTGGCCTGCATCGTCTGCAGGTTGCCGTCGGCCTGGAGGTAGATGACGGTGCCGATGTTGGGGTAGGAGGTGGCCTGCAGGGTGATCTGCGCGCGGGTGATGCGCCGCCACAGGTCCGAGCCGGCCCCGTCGAGGATCGCCAGGGTCAGCTTGCCGTCACCGATCTTGCAGGTCGGCTGGGACATGCAGCCCGCGGCCGTCTTGACCTGCGCCTCGGTGTAGTCGCGCCCGGCCTCGTTCAGTCCCTGAACGATCGTCGGGTCGAGCTGCTCGGCCTTGACGGCGTCGGTGAGGAACGCCTTCTTCAGGTTCTCGGCCTGCTTCTCGGGGGTGACGTTGAGCGGCGTCGGCGCGTACAGCGAGGCGTCGCCGTTGGACGCGCCGGAGGATCCGCTGTTGGTGGACGTGCAGCCGGACAGGGCCGCCGTGGCGGCGAGCGCGGTCGCGGTCAGGACGGCGGGAAGACGTAGTGGGTGGGTACGCGAAAATCGAAGGGTGACCACGGCATCCTCTTCTCTGAGTCGTGGACGGGCCGGGGGTGGCGATCGGAAGGAGAAGACCGGCGGAGTGCCGTCCAGGTGGCCGACCGGTGGTCAGGCGGCCTGCGCGGCCTCCGCGTCGGCGGTGCCACCGGTGCGCCTGCGGCGTAGCAGCCGGACGGCGCCGAGCCCGGTGGCCAGCATGGCGAGGATGAGAACGGCACCCTGGATGACCCCTTGGGTGCCGGGTGCGGCACCGGTTGCCGCGACGTCCTGGTTGATGAAGATGAGGAAGACCGCACCGGCGAGGGTCGCCGCCGGGTGCAGCCGGCCGCCGCTGAGGGCGGCGCCCCCGATGACGACGACCACGATGGTGGACAGCTGGTAGGCGTCGCCGAGCGTGGGCGTCGAAGTGCCGATGCTTCCGACGAGCAGGACACCGCCGACGCTGTAGAGCAGCGACGCGAGCACGTAGGTCGCGGCGCGATAGCGGCGTACGGCGATGCCCTGGTAGCGGGCGGCGCGCGGGCCGGTGCTGGCGGCGGTCAGCCGCCGGCCGACGGCCGTGTAGCTGAGAATGAGGCTGGTCAGCGCGACCAGGATGACGGACGCGACGAGGATGAGGCTGATGCCGCCGCTGAGCAGGTGGCCCGTGAACTCGCTCCAGTCCTCCGGCACCGCGAGGCGGTTCACGCCGTCGCTGTACCAGATGCTGGCGAGGCCGGCCATGACCTGCCCGGTCGCGAGGGTGGCGACCAGCGGGCTCAGGCCGACGTACTCGACGAGGACGCCGTTGGCGACGCCGCAGAGCAGGCCCGCCCCGACCGCGTACGCGATGGCGACGGGGATGGACGCGCCGTCGCCCGCGCTCTTCATGACCAGGACGATGCCGGCGACGGTGACGACCGACGACACGCTGAGGTCGATGCCGCCGGTGCCGATCACCAGCGACTGGCCGAGCGAGGCGACGATCAGCACTCCGAGCAGGGGGGTCATCGTCGCCAGGCCGCCGTAGCTGATGCTGCTCGGGAACAGCGCCGCGCTGGCCGCGAGCATCAGCAGGGCGACCGCCCAGGGCAGCGCGACCGGAGCGGCGCGCCACCGAAGGTCCACCCAGGTCCGCCGGGCCGGACCGGGCGTCTGACCGGGCGTCTGACCGGGCATGGCCTCCCTCCTCTCTCTCCGTGTTCGCCCACCGGCCTGTCAGGCGTACTTGACGATCTGGTTGGCGACCGTCGGCAGTTCCTTGAGGTGGCGGTCGAACCAGGAGCCGGCCGCGTGGGCGGCGTAGTCGAGGGCCGTGACGTCGCTGTAGAGCGTCATGTGGTCGGTGGCGGGAAGGACCACCAGTTCCTTGCGGGAGCTCGGGATGGCGTCGTACACCGCGATCTCCTGGTCCCACATGGTGATGTCGTCCTGGTCGGCGACGATCATCATGACGGGCATGTCGAGCAGCCTCGGCGCGTACGGCGCGGCGTTGTACTCCATCAGCCGTTCGAGCGAGGCGATCGTGTTGCGGTGCTCGTGCCGCGGGGCCTGGGTCGCCTTGAGCTCGTTGAAGATCGTGAGCACGTCGTCGTCGGGCCACACCGAGAACCGGTCGTCGGGCCCGGAGGGCACGCCGGACATCGCCATGTAGCCGTACTCGCCGGTCTCGGTCCGCTTGGCGCGATCCTCGGCGACGAACGCCTTCAGCTTGCGGAACCTGTCGGTCCCGTGCATCCGCCACATGGTCTCGTAGCCGTTGATGACCGGGACGTTGGAGACCACGGCCTTCACGCGCGGGTCGGTGGCGCCGACGATCAGCACGTGGCCGCCGCTGTACGAGATGCCCCAGATGCCGATCCGGTTCGCGTCGATCTCCGGCAGGCCGGCCGCGAACGTGATCGCGTTCTTGTAGTCCTCGATCTGGTCCCACGGATCGATGTGCTGGCGCGGCTCGCCGTCGCTGGCGCCCATCCGCCGGTAGTCGAAGATCAGGGCGGCGAACCCGCGACGGACGAACTCCGCGGCGTACTGCGGCTGGCGAAGCTCCTTGACGTAGCACCAGCCACCGGCCATCACCACCACGGGGAACGGTCCCTCGCCCTCGGGCAGCAGCAGGTCGCCGCGCACCGTCTCGCCTCCGCTGAGGAACTCGATCTCGCGCTGGGTCATCGTGGCCTCCGGAGTGTTTCGGCTGCGTAACTTCGGCAGGAGGGAACGTAATCCAGCTCACAAGCAGTGTCAAGCATTAGTTCACGATCGGAACCAGAGATGTACACAGAAGCCCAAGAACCTCTTGACAGAAGCCAATCAGAGCTGATCAGGTGATGTGTACTGCCACTGCACAGGCATGCCCGCGTCATAGGATGAGGGCATGCGGTCCGGGTCGCGCATGACGGCGATCGGTCTGGTGCTGCACCCGACCAAGCCGGTGGATCGGTCGATCGACACGATCCTGGAGGGCGCGCGCGGCCATCCCGTCCGGGTGCTGGCGCGCGAGCACGACCGGCATCGGGTGCCGGCCCAGGTCCAGCCCGTGCCCGACTCCACGTTCGTGGGCGAGGTGGACATCGTCATCGCGCTGGGCGGCGACGGCACGATGCTCGGCGCGATGCGGCTGATGATCGAACGGCCCGTTCCGGTGCTCGGGGTCAACTACGGCGACCTGGGCTTCCTCGTCGAGGTGACACCGGAGGGGCTGCCGGCCGCGCTGGAGCGGCTCACCCGCGGTGAGTTCACCCTTGAGCAGCACGGATGCCTGGAGGTGAACTCCGCGGGCGTCGATCCGGCGAGCCGGTTCGGGTTCAACGACGTGGTGCTGCGGCAGGGCGACGGCAAGGGCACCGTCTCGGTCGACCTGACCGTGGACGACCTGCGGTACGGCTACTACCGCGGCGACGCCGTCGTCATCTCCACGCCGACCGGCTCCACCGCCTACAACTACGCGGCCGGCGGCCCCGTCCTGTCCCCCTCCTCCGACGCGATCGTCATCACCCCGGTCGCGCCCATGTCCGGCATCAGCCGTCCGGTCGTGCTCGGCGTCCGTGACGAGGTCCGCTTCACCACGGCGAACGACGGCATGCCCATCGCGGTCGACATCGACGGGACCTCGGCGGGCGAACTCGTTCAGGGCCAGTGGCTGACCGCCGTGATGCGCCAGGACGCCGCGCAGGTCGTACGGCTCTCGGCGAGCGAGCACGCGCAGCGCAGCCGGGTCCGGCTCAGCCTGCTCGACCTGCCGCTACGCCCCGACCAGTTGCTCGAACTCATCCCGCCGGACCTGCGCCGCAACGCCGAGGCCGCCCTCAGCAGGAACACCAGGGCCGCCGACCGCTCGTCCTGAGCGTCCAGTGACACTTCCGGCCGGGCGCGCGGCAGGGCGCCGGGCGGCGCTCAGGCGCGCTGCCGTTCCTCTCGTCGCCGTACCAGCTCCTCGACCGCGCTCGGCAAGGTCGTCTCGAAGTCGATCAGCTTCGCCCAGGTGGGCGTCACGACGATCCGGACCATGCCGTCGCTGTAGAGCGAGCGGATCTCGGCCTCCCACTCGACCCGCTGCTCGGGCGTCATCCGGTAGGCGCCGGCCGTCGCCAGGTACTCCTCCGGGATGCCGTCGACGGCGTCCAGCTCGGCCCGGCCGCGGATGAGCAGGATCTTGGGCGGGTGCACCTCGGTGTCGATCGTCAGGGCGACGGCCGGGTTCTCGCGCAGGGACCGCAGCTTCGGCGCGTTCTTCGTGGTGCAGATGACGAGGTGCGTGCCGTTCCAGGTGAAGCCGACCGGCACGTTGCGCGGTGTGCCGTCCCTGGCGACATAGGCCAGGCGGACGATGTCACGACCCCGCAGCAGCTCCTGGCTGATCGGCCGGTTCAAGACCTCGGTCACCTCGTGCGGTTCCACGGCGTCCCCTCCTCGTGGTCGTGGTGGCGCCCACGAAGTGAATGTACGCCTCCTCGCCGTTGTCGGGCCTGGCGCAATTCGGGCATCAGCCCATCCCGGCGGGTTCACGTGGTGTGAGGTTCATGGTGATGTCCTCGGCGGCCCACAACACGAAACGCTCGACCGGCGTGATGTTCTGGCCGGGCGCGAGATGGAATTCGAAGCGCTTCAGCAGGATGGCCAGAACGAGCTGTGCCTCGATCATCGCCAGGGCGGCGCCTTCGCAACTGCGCGGGCCGAGGCCGAAGGGAATGTACGCGAGCCGGGGACGGTCGGCCGACGCCTTATCGGTGAACCGATCGGGGTCGAAGACCTCCGGATCGGGCCAGTACTCGGGGTTCATGTGCACGGCCCAGAACGGGTAGAAGATGATCGTTCCAGCGGGGACCGTGTAATCGCCCAAGCGCAGATCCTCGGTGGCCTCCCGCGCGCCGTACGGGCCGGGCGGGTACAGCCGCATCGTCTCCCGGAGCGCCGCGTCCAGAGAGGTGAGCTCCTTCACATCGGCGTAGTCGGGCGCGGCGCGGTCACCGAGCACCCGGTCGACCTCGTCGGCGACCCGGCCGGCCACCTCCGGGTACCGGGCCAGCAGGTACAGCGTCCAGGAGATCGCGACACCGGTGGTGTGGTGGGCGGCCAGCATGGTCATCAGGACGGTGTCCCTGATTCGCGCCGGGGACTCGCCGGACGCGGCCAGCGCGCCGATCAGGTCGCTGCGCTCGGAGTTCCCGCCATCGCGCTCACGGTACGCGGCCAGCACCCGGTCGACGCATGAGCGCAGGTAGGCCAGGGACGACGCGGCGGGGTCGTCGTCGGCGCCCGGCGTGTACCGCTGCGCCAGATAGGCGGTCAGGACGTCCTCGAACGCCGACACCACCCGCCCGGCGTCCCCGGCCGACTCCAGCCCGCTGCCCAGCGCGTACTCACAGATCATGCGCAGCGACAGCTCGCTCAGGTCCTTCTGCAGCGCGACCGGTCCTTCCGCCGCGCGCCGCTCCCACTCGTCGGCCAGCCCGGTCGTCAGCTCGGTGAAGGCCGCGAAGTGGGCCTCGTGCGAGGGACGCCCGGCGAGCACCGACAGCATCACCCGGCGCCACGGGCCGTGTTCCTCGGCCGGGATCGTCTGCAGGTTGCCCGACTCCTGCAAGGGCGCCAGGAACTCGAACAGTTTCTCCGGCCGTTTGTTGATCCGCGCGGTCGCCTCCAGCAGAACCGGATCGGCGATCGACACCGCCTCTTGACCACCGGGCAACGGCAGCCGTGCCACCGGCCCGTATTCGGTGTGCAGTTTCAGCTGGTAGTTGTGCAATCCTCCGGCCGCCATGATCGCCTCGGCGCCATCTTGACCCGAGGGCGGACCGGGGATCTGCGATGGGGGAAGTGCGTCGCCTGCCATGAAGGGCTCCCGCGTCAGGTTCGTGGATCCGATGGTTCGCACGCGATCGCAATGGTTACATGGACGGGCAACGTTCGCGATACCGGAAACAGAAGCCGTCACCATGGCAGACCCGCGGAAGACGATGGAAACCGTCGATCTGACAACGCCGAACGTCGCCCGCATGTACGACTTTCTCCTGGGTGGCAAGGACAACTTCGCCGCCGACCGGGAGGCCGTCGCCGATGTCGTCCGCCGTGCCCCCGACACGCCGTTCATGGCGCGCGAGAACCGCGCGTTCCTGCGGCGCGCGGTGCGGTTCCTGGCGGAGTCCGGCATCCGCCAGTTCATCGACATCGGATCGGGGCTGCCCACCCAGGGCAACGTGCACGAGATCGCCCACCAGGTGGCGCCGGACGCGCGCGTCGTGTACGTCGATGTGGAACCGATCGTGCTGACCCACGGGCGCGCGCTCCTGGCCGGCACACCCGGGGTGACGGTCATCCAAGGCGACGCGCGGCGCCCCGGCGAGATCCTGGACGACCCCGGGTTGCGCGAGCTCATCGACCTCGACCGGCCGGTCGGCGTGCTGACGCTGGCGGTCCTGCACTTCATCGACGACCGCGACGACCCGCCCGGGATCGTGGCACGCCTGCGCGACTCCATGGCGCCCGGCAGCCACCTGGTGGTCTCGCACGTGACCGCGGACTTCGACGCCGACAGCAGGGTCCGGTCCGCCGGCGCCGTCTACGACAACGCCACGTTCCAGATCACGCTGCGCAGCCGGGAGCAGATCATGCGGCTGTTCGACGGCTTCGACCTGGTGGATCCGGGCCTGACCACCCTGTCCCTCTGGCGCCCCGACCCCGGTGCGTCGCTCCCACCGGAAGCCGACCGGCAGTGGTGCTACGCGGGTGTGGGCCGCAAGGCCGACTGAAGGGTCAGCGAGCGTCGATGGCGCTCATCACGTGCTTGATGCGCGTGTAGTCCTCGAAGCCGTACATCGACAGGTCCTTGCCGTAGCCGGAGTGCTTGAAGCCGCCGTGCGGCATCTCGGAGACGAAGGGGATGTGCGTGTTGATCCACACGCAGCCGGAGTCGAGCTTGGCCGACATGCGCATCGCGGTCGCGTGATCCCGGGTCCACACCGATGAGGCCAGGCCGTACCTGACGTCGTTGGCGCACCGGACGGCCTCGTCCTCGCCGCTGAACGCCTGGACCGTGATGACCGGGCCGAAGATCTCGGTCTGGCTGGCCTCGTCGTGCTGGCGCAGACCGGACACCACGGTGGGGGCGTAGAAGTAGCCGCCGTCGCCGACCCGGGACCCGCCGTGGTGGACGGTGGCGTGGCCGGGGAGCCGGTCGACCATCCCGGCGACGTGGGCGAGCTGGGCGGCGTTGTTGAGCGGGCCGTAGTCGGCACCGGGGTCTGACGGACCGGCGGTGCGGGTCGCGCGGGCCCGTTCGGTCAGCGCGGCGACGAGGTCGTCGTGGACCTCGGCGGCGACCAGGACGCGGCTGGCCGCGGTGCAGTCCTGGCCCGCGTTGAAGTACGCGGCGCTCGCGATGCCCTCCGCCGCGGCGGCCAGGTCGGCGTCGGCGAACACCACGACCGGGGCCTTGCCGCCGAGCTCCAGATGGGTGCGCTTGAGGTCGGCCGCGGCGGCGCCCGCGACCTCCATGCCCGCCCGCACCGAACCGGTGACCGACACCATGTCCGGCCTCGGGTGGGCGACCAGCGCGCGGCCGGTGTCGCGGTCGCCGCAGATCACGTTCAGCACGCCGGGCGGCAGGAACTCGGCGCAGATCTCGGCGAGCAGGGTGGTGGAGGCGGGCGTGGTGTCGGACGGCTTGAGCACGACGGTGTTCCCGGCGGCAAGCGCGGGGGCGATCTTCCACACGGCCATCATCAGCGGGTAGTTCCACGGCGTGACCTGCGCGCACACGCCGACCGGCTCGCGCCGCACGAACGAGGTGTGCCCCGCCAGGTACTCCCCGGCCGACCGTCCCTCCAGGACGCGGGCCGCGCCCGCGAAGAACCGGAACTGGTCGGCGCACAGCGGGACCTCTTCGGTGGCGGTGAGGGCGCGGGGCTTGCCCGTGTCGGCCACCTCGACGTCGGTCAGCTCGTCGAGCCGCTCGTCGATCGCGTCGGCGATCCTGAGCAGGGCCCGCTGGCGTTCGGCGGGCGTCGTCCAGCGCCACGTCTCGAAGGCCCGCGACGCGGCGTCCATGGCGGCGTCCACGTCGGCCCGCCCGGACAGCGGCGAGGTGGCGTACACCCGCTCGGTCGCCGGGTCGATGACGTCGAGCGTCCGGCCGTCGGCGGCGGCCCGCGGCTCACCGTCGACGAGATTGCTGAAGGCCGTCTTGGTGATGGTCGTCACCGGCTTCCCTCCGTGGTCGGGTCGTTGTCGAGAGCGCGGGCGTCAGGAGTCGAAGCCCATGCCCAGCCGGTCCAGGGTGCGCAGCCACAGGTCGCGCCGGCCGCCGCGCTCGTCGGCGCGGGCCAGCGAGCGGCGGGTCAGCTCGACCCCGAGGTAGCGCACCGGTTCGGGCGGGAACGGGATCGGCCGGGAGCGCACCATGGCCGAGCGGGTCCGTTCGGTGTCCAGGCCCCAGAGCAGGTCGAGCATCACCTGGGCGGCGAACCGGGTGGCGGCGACGCCCAGCCCGGTGAAGCCCAGCGCGTAGCTCACCCGGCCGCCGCAGGCGGTGCCGTAGAACGCGGTGAACCGGGTGCAGGTGTCGATCGCGCCGCCCCACGCGTGCGTGAAGCGCACGCCGGCCAGCTCCGGAAAGGTCTCGGCGAAGTGCTCGGCCAGGCGGGCGAAGGTCTCCGGACGCCAGTCCAGCTTGGGCGACAGGCCGCTGCCGTAGTGGTAGATCGCGTCGTACCCGCCCCACAGGATCCGGTCGTCGGCCGTACGCCGGTAGTAGTGGAACCGGTTGCCGGTGTCGCTGACGCCCTGCGGCGCCCGCCAGAAACCGAGCCGGCCCGGCAACGGCTCGGTGACGAGGGCGTAGTCGTACACCGGGATCGTCGACAGCCGCAGCCGCCGCAGCAGCGGCCGGAAGGCGTTGGTGGCCAGCGCGATCCGCCGGGCGCCGACCTTGCCGTACGGGGTCCGCAGCACCACCCCGCGCCGCCCGGAGACCAGCGCGCGCACCGGGGTGCGCTCGTGGATCCGCACGCCCAGCCCGCGGCACGCCTCCCGCAGCCCCCGGACCAGCCTCGCCGGGTCGACGAGGGCGTAGCCATCGCGGTCGTACGCACCGGCCATGTACGTGGGGGAGTAGACCCGCTCCCGGATCTGCCACCGGTCGAGGTACTCGATGGAGCGGCCGTAGCGGCGGGCCAGGTCGCACAGCTTCCGCAGCTCGGCGACCTGGTGCGGCTCGGTGGCCACCCACAGCTTGCCGGTGCGCCGGAAATCGCAGTCGATGCCGTACCGGCGGACCGTCTCCCCGATCTCGTCCAGGTTGGCCAGGCCCATGCGCTCCAGGTCGGCCAGCTCGTCCGGCCAGCGTTCGGCGCCGTTGGCGAGCCCGTGGGTGAGGCTGGACGACACGAAGCCGCCGTTGCGTCCCGAGGCCGCCCAGCCCGCGGTCTCGGCCTCCAGCACCACCACGTCGAGGGACGGGTCGCGTTCCTTGGCCAGCAACGCCGTCCACAGCCCGCAGAAGCCCGCGCCGACCACCGCGAGGTCGCACGTGGTGTCGCCGGGCAGCGGCGGCGCGGGCGCCGGCGCGTCCGAGGCGTCCAGCCAGTACGGCACCGGCGACGCGGCGGCCAGGGAGTCGGGAAGGGACGGGGACACGGACACCGGGCGGCTCCTTCAGACGACGTAGAGGCCGTGGCCGTGGCGCGACAGGCTCTCGGGGCCGTCGGGCGTGCACAGCACGGTCTCGCCCATCTTGAGCCCGAAGCCCTCGTCGGGCAGCGCCAGGTTCGGCTCGATCGTGAACGACATCCCGGGGGCCAGCCGGTGCTCGTCGCCCGCCACCAGCGTCATCGGCTCCAGCCAGCCCGGCGGGTAGGCGACGCCCAGGCTGTAGCCGATGCGGTGGCAGCGCCTGCGGACGAGGTCGAGCTCGGCGAGCACCGCGTTGCAGGCGTCGTCGGGCGCCGGCGCGGCGGCCCCGGGCACGGCCGCGGCGATCGCCGCCTCGGTCGCGCGTTCCAGGCATTCGGCGACCTCGCGGACCCGCCCGGAGGCCCGTCCCACCACGGCGGTGCGCATGAGCACGGCGTGATACCGGTGCACGACGCCCGCGAACTCGACGCACACGACGTCGCCGCGCGACAGGGTCCGCCGCCCCGCGAGCGCGTGGACCAGGGCGCTGCGCTCGCCCGAGACCACCATGGGCGGGATCGCCGCGTGCTCGCTGCCCGCCTCGCCCAGCGCCTTCGCGGCGATCCCGGCCAGCTCGGTCTCGGAGATCCCCGGGCGGATCGCGTCGAGCACCACGTCCATGGCGTGGTCGGCCATCTCCGCGGCCTGCCGCTGGTACCCGATCTCGGCGGGGGACTTGACGAGGCGTTCCTCAGGGACGAGCAGGGACGCGTCCACCCACGTCACCTCGGGCAGCAGCGCGCGCAACCGGTCCCAGGTGCTGGGCAGCAGAGTGAACGCGTCCAGCTCCACCCCGACCGTCGCCTGGTCCAGCCCCAGCGTGCGCACGGTCTCCGCGATCACCTCGACGGCGTCCTCGACCGCGATGTCGTACAGCCGGGGCGCCGGCAACCAGGAATGCATCAGCACGCCCGGCTCCTCCGTCGTCCGCGTCACGTACTGGAGGTCGTCGGCGGAGATCACCAGCGCCTGCGGCCACAGGTAGCCCACCGAGCTGACGCCGGTGAGCCAGTTCACGGCGTCCGGCATGGTCAGCAGCAGACCGTCCATCGCCTGACCCGCCATCCGCTTCCGCACCCGGGCCAGCCGGTCGTGGTAGGTCGGCAGCGTGAACGGCAGTTCCATGAAGTCCTCCAATGAACGTGCGGGTGAAGGGTCACAGCGTCCAGTACGGGGCGAGCGCGGCCTTGACCCGGTCGAGCGCCGCCACCCCGCGTTCGGCGTCGTCGGGGATGTAGGCCAGCGGGTCGGCGAGCGCGGGCGCCAGGCCCAGGAGCCCTTCGATCGTGGCGTGCAGGCAGTACGCGGCGTACGCGCGCGCGTAGCCGCCTTCCTGGGTGAGGACGATGCGACCGCCGGTCAGCTCCTCGGCCAGCCCGCCCAGCAGCGCGCCGATCCGGTGGAAGCCCGCCATGGTGAGGTTGTGCCGCCCGTTGGGGTCGAAGGTGGAGGCGTCCTGGCCGGACGCGCACACCAGCAGCCCCGGCCGGTACGCGCGCAGCAGCGGCGCCACCACGTGCTCGATGGCGTCGGCGTAGGCACGGTCGCCGGCGCCCACCGGCAGCTCCACGTTGACGTTGTGGCCGAGACCGGCGCCGGTGCCCAGCTCCTCGGGCGCGCCCGTCTGCGGATGCGAGGGACCCCAGGAGCCGTGCGCCATGTGCAGCGAGATCGTCAGCACGTCCGCCCGGTCGTAGAAGCACTCCTGCGTGCCGTTGCCGTGGTGGACGTCCCAGTCGACCACCGCCACCCGCGGCACGCCGCGGTCCCGGGCACGCTGGGCGACCAGGGCGGCGTGGGAGAACACGCAGTAGCCGTCGGCCTGCGCGGGCTGTGCGTGATGGCCGGGCGGCCTGACCAGCGCGTACGCCATCCGGGCCGTCCCGTCCAGCACCGCGTCGGCGGCGGCCAGGCAGGTGCCGGCCGCGGCCAGCAGCGGCTCCCACGACGCGGCCGACACCACCGTCGTCGAGGTGAGCCGGCCGCCACCGCGTTCGCACGTCTCCCGCACCGCGGTCACGTACGCGGGGTCGTGAACGGTCGCCAGCTCTTCCTCGCTCGCCGGCCGGCCGGGCCGCAGGCGCACGTGCGGGGCGACCGGCCCGCGCTCCAGCACCGATTTCATGTTCCGCACCCGCACGGCGTTCTCGGGGTGCGTCTCCTGCTCGGCGAGCAGGTCGGAGGGCGCGGCCTCCCAGAGCCCCGCGCCGGTGTCGTGGTCGAGCACCCGCGCGTCCCAGAACAGGTCGATCATGGTCATTCCGGGGTCGGCGCCATCGAGTAGACGAAGAACGCGGGCTCGTCGCCGATGTTCTCCAGGTGGTAGGTCCAGCCGGGCGCCAGGTACACGCAGTCGTCGGGTCCCAGCTCGAACGCGCCCTCGTCCCAGGTGAGGCGGAGCCGGCCGCGGATGATGAAGTACGTCTCGTCCACCGGCCCGTACCAGTGGTCGCCCTCCGCCGTGTCGTCGACCTCGCGGGACGACCAGGTGTTGGTCTGTTCCCCCGGATCCATCCAGGACGCGCCGAGGAGCAGGTTCGATCCGCAGCGGCTCTTGGTGACGACGCGGGCGATGCGCACCTTGGTCACCGCGTCGGCGGCGGGGGTGACGGGAACGTCGGAGAGCGGGATCACCATGGGCTTGGCGCGGGTATCCGGCTCCGGCATAGGGCGTACCTCCTCGAATCCGTGGGGGTGGTTCACGCGGGCGCGGGCTCGCGGCCCGCGCCGTCGGGGATGAGCACGCCGCGGGCCACCGGCCAGGCGACCTGGACGGCCGCGCCCGGCGAGGCGGCGTACTCGAAGCCGGCGGGCTCGCGCACGGTCATCCGCACGCCGCAGCGCAGGTTCACCGCGACCCGGCGGTGCGAGCCGAAGTAGGTGACCTCGGCGACCGTGCCGGGCAGCGCGTTGTGCTCCGCGGGCGGCGCCTCGTCCCCGGCGAGCAGGCGCGTCCGTTCCGGCCGTACGACCAGCGCCGCCCGGCCGCCGGGGGTGCCCGCCGCGTCCTTGGGGACGGCGACCTCGAACCCGTCGCCCGCCAGCCGGCCCGACGCGCCGTACGAGCCGTCCAGGACGTTGGAGTCGCCGAGGAACCGCGCCACGAACAGGGTCGCGGGCCGCTCGTACAGTTCCTCGGCGGTGCCGACCTGCTCGATGCGGCCCTCGTTGAACACCGCGATCCGGTCCGACAGCGCCAGCGCCTCCTCCTGGTCGTGGGTGACGAACACGAAGGTGATGCCGAGTTCGCGGTGGATCCGGGAGATCTCGCCCTGCAACTGCTCGCGCAGCTTCTTGTCGAGGGCGCCGAGGGGTTCGTCCATCAGCAGCACGCGGGGGTTGAAGACGATCGCCCGCGCGAACGCGACCCGCTGCTGCTGGCCGCCGGAGAGCTGCCGGGGCAGCCGCTCTCCCATGCCCTCCAGGTGGACGAGCCGCAGCGCCTCCTCGACGCGCCGGGCGATCTCGTCCTTGGCGACCTTGCGCTGCTCCAGCGGGAACGCGACGTTCTTCGCGGCCGTCATGTGCGGGAACAGCGCGTAGTGCTGGAACACCATGCCGATGTCGCGGCGGTGGGCCGGGAGCGAGGCCACGTCCCG
This sequence comes from Actinomadura sp. SCN-SB, assembly GCF_043906805.1. Lineage (NCBI taxonomy): Bacteria > Bacillati > Actinomycetota > Actinomycetes > Streptosporangiales > Thermomonosporaceae > Actinomadura > Actinomadura sp. SCN-SB. Next base: position 139,637 of record NZ_JBIMPP010000011.1, read on the forward strand.
GCCGCCGACCTCGATCCGTCCCCTGGTGACCTTGTCGAAGCCCGCGATCAGGTTGAGCGTGGTCGTCTTGCCCGAACCGGACGGGCCGAGCAGGGTGATGAACTCGCCCGCGGCGACCTCCAGGGAGATGTCGTCCACGGCCGGCGCCGCCGAGCCGTACCGCTTGGTCAGCCCGATCAACCTGATCGGCGCGCCTTGGGTGCCGGTCATGACCGAGCCCTTTCACGTCGGAGGAGTTGCGGAAGCAGGATCAGCGCCGTCGTGACGACCAGGACGAGGCTGGAGGCGCTGGCGATGGTGGGATCAGTCTCGACCGTGACGCTGCTGAACATCTGCACCGGCAGCGTGTGCAGCGTCGGGCTCTGCAGGTAGAGGGCGACCACGACCTCGTCCAGGGACGTGACGAACGCGAACACGGCGCCCGACAGCACTCCCGGCAGGATGATCGGCAGCGTGATCCGCCGGAAGGTCGTCCAGGGGCCGGCGCCGAGGCTGGCCGCCGCCCGTTCCAGCCTGCGGTCATGGCCGCGCAGCGCGGCCGACACCGCCACCACCACGAACGGCAGCGCGATCGCGGTGTGCGCCAGCACGAAGCCCGCCACGGTGCCCGACAGCCGCCATTGCAGGAACACCGCGTAGACGCCGATGGCCGCCACGATCTGCGGGACGACCATCGGGGCCAGCAGCAGCCCGTGGATCAGGCCCTTGCCCGGCAGGCGCCCGCGGTCCAGCGCCAGTGCCGCCGCGGTGCCCAGCACGGTCGCGGCCACCGCGACCGCCAGCGCGATCTGCACCGACATCAGCAGGGAGTCCCGCCAGGACGGGTCGGTGAACAGGGTGCGGTACCACTCCAGCGACCAGTCGCTCGGCGGGAAGGCGAAGCTGCGCCTGCCGGTGAACGACAGCGGGAGCACCACGAGCGTCGGCCCCACGAGCACGGCCGCGACCAGGACCGCCCACAGCCGCAGTCCCACGCCGCCGCGGAAGTCCGCCATCTCGCTCACCCTCGCTCACCCTCTCGGAGGCCGAGCGCGGCGGCGGGGCGGGCCACCCGGGACACCGCGACCAGCAGCAGGGCGGTCACCGCGAGCAGCACCAGCGACAGCGCGCCCGCGCCGCCGAAGTCCAGCAGCTTCTCCACCTTCGTGCCGATCACCTGGGCGGCCAGCGACTCCTTGGGCGAGCCGAGCAGCCGCGGCGTGACGTAGAAGCCCAGGGACAGGACGAACACCAGCGTGCCGCCGGCGATGACGCCGGGCATGGACAGCGGCAGGTAGATGCGGCGGAAGCAGGTCACCTTGGTGGCGCCGAGTCCCTGAGCGGCGGTGAGCAGGCGCCGGTCGATGCCGTTCATGGAGCTGTAGAGCGGCAGCACCATGTACGGCAACAGCACCTGGATCATGCCTAGCGCGACTCCCGCCGAGGTGCCCAGCAGCGCCCCGTCGCCCAAGCCGAGCGCGCCGGTCGCCTTGGCCAGCGGGCCGCCCTCCTGGAGCAGCACGATCCAGGCGAAGTTGCGGGCCATGAGGCTGGTCCAGAACGGCAGCAGGACCAGGGCGAGCAGCACCGCCCGGGTGCGCGGTCCCACCGCCGTCATCAGGAAGGCGTACGGGTAGGCCAGCAGCAGCGTCACCGCCGTGACCACCAGCGCGGTGACCAGCGTCCGGACGATCACCCGCACGGTCGTGGGATCGTTCCACAGCTCGGTGAAGTTGCCCAGGCCCGTCTCCGGCTCGCTGAACGCCCGCCAGACGATCGACAGCACCGGATAGGCGAAGAACGCGACCAGCACGACCAGCGCCGGGGCCAGCAGCATCCACCGGTGGCGGTCGGCGACGCCCCTTCCGGCCGGGGCGTCCGGCGTTCCCGGGGCGCCCGAGGCCCGTGCCTTCATGGTGGTGGCCATCGATCAGCCTGTGGTCCACTGCGTCCAGCGTTGGGTGGCCTGGTCCAGGTTCGTGCCCCACCACTGGACGTTCTGGAAGAAGCCCTGGTCCTGGATGTCCTTGCGGGCGGTGTTCCACTCCTGCGCCAGCTTGTCGAGCTTGGGCCGTGCCTCGGAGTTGACCGGCGCGTACGGCTGCTTCTCGGCGAACCGGGCCTGGGGCTCGGCGCCGGTCGCGTAGGCGATGAAGTCCATGGCCAGGTCCTTGTGCGGGGCGCCCTTGGGGACCATGAGCACCGCGTAGGCCAGCATGTTGTCCTTCCAGACCGGGGCGAAGGGCGCGCCGTTCTTGACGGCCATGTACGCCCGGCCCGACCACACCAGCGCCATGTCGACCCGCTTGGCCTCCAGCGCCTGCTGGCTCTGCGCCGAGGTGTCCCAGAACTGGCTGTTCTTCCGGATGGTGTCCAGCTTGCGGAACGCGCGATCGTAGTCGAGCGGGTAGAGCTTGTCGGGAGTGACGCCGTCGGCGAGGAGCGCGGCCTCGATCGAGCCGCCGGAGGCGAACCCGGGCAGCAGCCTCCGGCCGGGGAAGCGCGCGGTGTCGAAGAAGTCGGCGATCGACGTGGGCGGGTTCGACCCGTACTTGTCCTTGTTGTAGACGAGGACCAGCGAGTACATCGCGTCGGGCACCGCGCAGTCGCTGACCGTCCCGGGCGGGAACACCGACTTGTCGATCTTGGTGAAGTCGAGGCGCTCGGCGTACCTGCCGCACGCGCCCACCGGGAAGAACGGCTCGGTGTCGACGACGTCCCAGCTCACCCGGCGGGACTCGACCTGCGTCCTGATCTTGGCGTAGTCGGTCGGCTGGTCCTGGACGACCTTCACCCCGTTGGCCTTCGCCCAGGGGTCCAGCCAGGACTGGACCTGCGCCTCCTGGTAGCCGCTGCCGTACGAGGTGAACGTCAGCGTCTTCTCGTCCGAGGTGCCCCCGCCGCCGCAGGCCGCGGCCAGCGCCATGACCAGGCTCCCGGCCACCAGCGCGAGGGGGCCGCGAGACGTCGCGTTCATGGGTTGCTCCGTTCGCCAGGTGGTCACAATATGGCCTTATTATCGTCATCGCCCGATCGAGCGCAATAGCCTCGTCTCGACCGCCCCCAGGAGGAACGCGCACATGAGCAGGTCGAACCCGGCCAAGGAGGAGCTCGATCTGGCGACCCGGCGACGGTTGCAGATCATGGCGGCCACGAGCGAGGTCATCTGCCGGCAGGGCGTGGACGGCGCCCGGCTCAAGGACATCGCCGACGAGGCGGGCGTGTCCCTCGGCATGCTCCAGCACTACTTCCGGCACCGCGAGGCGCTGATCGTCGAGACGATCAAGGCGCTGCTGGAACTGACGCTGGCGACCTGGCGCGTGGTGTCGTCCCGCGAACCCGACCCGGTGCGCCGCCTGTTCGCCCTGCTGCGCTTCCAGGTGGCGGGTTGGGCGCCGTTCCACAAACGCTGGTCGTTCTGGGTGGAGTTCTGGTCGGCGGCCGGCCGCCACGAGGCACTACGCGCCCAGGCACAGGACGTCTACCGCGAGTGGACCGAGCCGTTCCGCGAGACGATCGAGCAGGGCGTCGCCGCCGGGGCGTTCCGGCCCGACAGCTCCCCCGACGCCCTCATCGTCCGGCTCATGTGCGTCTCCGACGGCGCGGCGATCCGGGTCCTGTACGACCCCGAGACCCTCGACGCCGAGGGCATGTTCGCCCTGCTCGTCGACCTGGCCGCCACCGGACTCGGCATCGACCCCGCCGTACGCGACCAGGCCCTGGCCGAACTGCCCAGGGTGATCAGCGTCCACTACCCCTCGGAGCCGCCCCCGACCGACGGACTGGACTGGACGCCGATCCTCGACACCCTCCGCGACTGACCCGGCTCCTCTTCACCGCGGTCGACGCCGCGTCGCGGTGTCGGCGGACGTCGGCGAGGAACGCGGTGAGCTGTGCGAGGGTGAGGGCGGGCCGAGGACGAGGACGGCGATCGCGAGCCGCCCGAGGTCGGGTGCGAACCGGACGAAGTGACGGAGTCGCAGGTCGAAGAAGCCGGGTAGCCACCGCCAGACCGCGAGCGCGGACAGCGTTCCGAGTGCGCCCCCTCCGGCCGCGGCCAGCCCGGCGCGCCAGAGGGAGCGGCGTGGGGGTCGCCGCGGGATCAGGCGGCGGAGAGTCCACCCGAGCGCGCCGGCCAGCGCCAGGACCGATCCGCCGAGCCCGGTCAGCGCGATGGTCTCGGTGGAGGTGCCGGGCGCGGGGTCCGGGGTGCCGCCCAGCGCGATGGTCAGCGCGCCGAAGGCGGCGGAGTCCGAACTGGACCGGTACCTCGGCAGCGTCCTGCCCGGCGAGTGCCGCCAGTACGGCTGATCCGTCCGGTGCGGCCCGTGGCGAGGAGGCAGATCAGGCGAAATCTGTGGCCGCCTTCGAGTGTTCTTGGTCCGCCGAGCCGGTGGACGCTTGGAGGTAGCTGGTGACGATGGCCTCCAGCTCGCTGGGGTCGATCACGTCCTCGATCCGGTCGAAGCCGTCCGGGGCCCGGCGTTCGACCTCCTCGATGACCTGTTCCGGGCCGCCGAGCCGGTTGCGGAGGACGATCCGGGCGGTGGCGGGCAGCCGGTCGTGCTGGTAGGCGAGCAGGGCCTCGGCGGGGTCGCCGGACCGGCCGGCCAGGTGGCCGCTCAGGTTCACCGCGTCCAGGATGGCCTGGCCCGCGCCGTTGGAGCCCATCGGGTACATGGGGTGCGCCGCGTCGCCCAGCAGGGTGACGCGGCCCCGCGTCCAGCAGGGCAGCGGGTCGCGGTCGCACATCGGCAACTCGAAGCGGTCCCGGGTGGACTCGATCATGGCGGCATGGTCGAAGAGGCCCGGGGTGAAGCGCCCGACGTGCGCGGCCAGGTCGGCGGGGTCGGCCGGACGCGTCCACTCCTGCTCGCCGGGCGGCGGGTCGCCGGGACGGCCCGTCATGACGCCGATGGCCCAGTTGGTCAGCCGGGTGTCCGGGGTCGTGCCCGCCGCGATCGGATAGACGACCAGTTTGGCGGTGTTGCCCCCGGCGATCACCATGGTCCGACCCGTGCCGTACAGGGGCCACTCGGTGGCGCCGCGCCACAACATCATGCCGCTCCAGCGCGGCGGCCCCTCGTCGGGGAACAGGGCCGACCGGACCGTCGAATGGATGCCGTCGGCACCGATCAGAACGTCCCCGCGTGCCTCCGAACCGTTCGCGAAATGGGCGGTGACGGCCGTGGCGTCCTGCTCGAAGCCGACCAGGCGGTGCCCGGTGCGCACCGCGTCCGCGCCCAGCCGTTCGACCACCGCGTGGTGCAGCAGGCCCTGCAACCGGCCGCGGTGCACGCTGATCTGCGGGTGTGAGAACCCTGCCGCCAGGCCGCAGGGCCTGCGCATGATCTCCTGCCCCAGGCGGTGGGTGTAGATCAGCTCGCCGGTGCGCACCCCGGTCTCGTCCAGCCGGTCCAGCAGTCCCAGCGCGTCCAGTTCCGCGACCGCGAACGGCAGCGCGTTGATCCCCACACCGAGCTCGCGGATCCGCTCGCCGCGCTCGTAGACCACACAGCCGATACCTTCGGCGTGCAGGCGCAGCGCGGTGAACAGCCCGCCGATCCCGGCCCCTACGATCGTCACCCTCATGGCTTCTCTCCCCGAACGGGCCGGCTCGCCGAGCCCTTGCCTACCAGCCGTGCGCCCACGAACACGATGACCAAAGCGGCCACACCGGCCAGGCCGAGCAGCGACACCCGCAAGGTGGGCATCCACGGCCATCTCGGACCCGACGGCCCGGCCTGCGCGGCGGACGGTGGCGGCGATCTCAGGGTCCGGGTTCGCCGCGGCGGTGACGCCCGGGACCAGCAGGCGGTCGAGGTCGTCCCCGGCGGCGAGGCGCACGCGCGGGACGAAGGTCAGCCCGTGCCGCGACCGCACGGTCCCCGTGGCCGCGATCGCGACCGTCCGGGCGGCCTTGACCTCGGCGTACGGGCTGAACGCCGAGGCCGGTGCGAACTCGGCCAGGTAGGGGCGCGAGGTGTCGAACAGCATCAGGTCCCCGACCCCGAGGTCCACGCGCTCGCCGTCCTGCTCCCGCATGCCGGCGCCCGCACCATGCAGGCCGGCTTGAACACCTCGGGGTCGAACCGCCGGATGAGTTGGGGAGTGCGCCGAATCGTGTGCGGAGCGTGGTGATCAATGTCGCCTGCACGGAGCCGAAGCCGTTGACGGCCACCTCGGCCCGGAACCGGCGTTCCAGCCGCCGATCACAGCGCACCTCATAGGGCGCCCATAACCTGGAATTCAGTTCACGCCAGAAATCGAATCGCTCTTTCTCGGGAATCCCGGATGTGCCGATCACGTCCATACCCACTACAGTGCGGTCGCCGCGGGGTTCGGTCAGGTTCGAGCATCACCCGATGGCCCGCGTGAACACAACCCGGATCCGCACCACGCGCGGCCGGATCTTGCCGGATTCCGCCGTTCCACGATCGTCGCGGGCCTTTCGTCTCTACATTCGTCGGCAGGCGTGTGACGCGGCGGTCGGCGCGGCCCTCGACGCGGCCCTCGACGAGTGCGGCAACAGCCCGGTTCGCGCCCGCGGGACGCTCATGGCTCCCGCCGAGGTTCCGACCTGCCCGACGTCTGGAGGAACAGGGCGGAATGGAGATACCGGGCTACGAGATCCTGGAGACGCTGGGCACCGGCGGGTTCGGCGCGGTGTACCGCGCCCGCCAGCTCGCCGTCCGGCGCGAGGTGGCGCTCAAGATCGACAGCAGGGTGCTGGCGACCGAGCGCGACCGGCGCCGCTTCATGCGCGAGGTCACCGCCGCGGGACGGCTGTCGGGGCATCCGCACGTCGTCGCCCTGTACGACGCGGGCGTGCTCACCGACGGCCGCCCGTACATGGTCCTCGACCTGTGCCCGAACGGCTCGCTGAACGACCGGCTCCGAGCCTCCGGGCCGTTCCCCGCGGCGGAGGTCGCCGAGATCGGCGTGCACATCGCGGACGCGCTCGCCGCGGCCCATGCCTCCGGCGTCCTGCACCGTGACGTCAAGCCCGGGAACATCCTGATCGACCGGTACGGCGGCGTGGCCCTGGCCGACTTCGGCCTGGCGGCGATGCCGCAACCCGGTCTGGAGTCATCGGCGACCCGCGAGGCCCTCACCCCCGCCTACGCGCCGCCGGAGGCGTTCCGTCGCGCCGAGCCGGCCCCGGCCGGTGACGTGTACTCGCTCGCCGCGTCCCTCTACGCGCTTCTGTCGGGACGTCCCCCGCACTTCCCTCCGGACCGGACACCGGGCATCGCCGAGCTGATGGCGGCGCAGGCACGGCCGGTCCCCGATGTGCCGGGCGTCCCGGCCCCGTTCATGGCGGTGCTGCGGCAGGCCATGGCCTTCGACCCGGCCGCCCGCACACCGTCCGCTGCGGCGCTGAAAGACGCCTTGGCCGCCCTCGATCCACGGGCCTCGGCCGCCACCGGCCCCAAGTCCGTGCCGCTCGTCTACCAGGGATCTCCGGCCCCGCCTCCGGTGTACGCCGCTCCGTCCACCGACCCCTCGTCCGCCCACAACGGGATGGCGGGACCCGGCTCCGGCCCGGCCCACGCGATCACGACCTCGCCGGCGCGTCCCCGGCAGGGGGACGCCCGCCCCACGCTCTCGCGCGGCGTCCTGCTGGGCGCCGCCGCCCTGGTGACGGCCGGGATCGTGGGAGCCGGGGCGCTCATCGCCTTCTCACAGGCCGGCCCGGACGGCGACGGCGGCACACCGCGAACCCAGGCGGGCGCGCCCACCGGCAAGCCGAACGCCACGGCCACGGCGACCGGCCTGGGGGTGCCGGTCACCACGGCGAACTGCGCCGCCTCCAGGGTCGAGGGCGCCCAGGCCGCCTGCCCGCGAACCGCCGAGTGCTGGGGAGGCATGGTCTCGATCGGCGGCGACACCAGCGCCACCCGCCGCGACTGCCGGACCACCCACACCTGGGAGACGTTCGCGATCGCCGTCATGCCCAAGGACGGCGAGACGTGGAACAACTCCGAACTGGAGCGGCATCCGACGGTCCGCGGGTTGTGCTCAAGGACCGTCCTGCTCGCCTCACGCTCGGCCGCCGGACGGCGCGCGCCCTCCGGTGGCTGGACGGCGGGGGTGCTGCCGCCGTCCAAGTCCGCGTTCGAACGGGGCACCCGCGTCTACCGCTGCCTGGGCTCGCGGGGCCTCGACACCTTGCGCGGCGCGATGTTCGCCCCGCTCGACGGCTGAGACGGCCGCCGGACGTCAGTCGTCGTCATCCCCGTCGTCATGGTCGTCGTGGTCGTCATGGTCGCCGTGGTGCCCGTGGCCATGGGCCCGGGAATCGCGCTCGGTCCTGTGCCTGAGGACCTTGCCCGTCTGGGCGTCGATGTCGAGGTCGTGCTCGACGCCGCGCGCGATCACGTCGACGTCCCAGACGACGCGGCCGTGTTCCCGCTCGCGTTCGATCGATTCGACACGGCCATCGGGAACCGTCCGCAGGGCGATGCGCACCGCACCCGCCGGGTCGATCCTCGTCTGTGACGACGGTGGCGCGGGAGGCGGCGTGGGCGAGGCCAGCGGTACGGACGGGGCCAAGGCCGCCAACGTACGGTCGGGTGCTCCGGACGCCGTGCCCCCGCCGTCGTAGGCCAGCGCGATGCCGCCGCCGAGAACGATCGCCGCGCCCGCGGCCCCGGCGATCACTGTGGTCCTTCGCATCTGCGGTTCTCCTTCTTCTGCCTGCGTACCAGAAGGAGGTTGCCTCTGATCCGGATAGGGCCGCGCTACCACATTGCTAAGGCAAGGCTAAGGTCCGCCCAGATCGAGCACCACCAGGGCGCCGCCCTGCTCGGAGCGGCCGATCGTCAGCCGCCCGCCCGAGCCCTCGGCGGCGCGCCTGGCGATGTCGAGGCCCAGGCCGGTGGACCCCGACCCGCTGGCCCCGCGTTCCAGCGGACGGGACGTGGCGAAGCCGGGCCCCTCGTCGCTGATGGTCAGCCGCGCGCCGCCCCCGGTCCGGGGTTCCAGGCACACGGTGAAGGCGGTCCCCTCGGGCGTGTGGGCGAAGACGTTGCCGAGCAGCGCGTCCACGCCCGCCGACAGGTCGTCGCGGCTCAGCGCCACCGGCAGGGGCGCCGGGGAGACCCGGGCGGTGAGGCGCCGGTCCTGGTCGTCGGCCAGGACCGTCCAGAACCGCACGCGTTCGGCCACCACCTCGCTCGCGTCACAGGCGTCCGGGGCCGTGGCGCGGGCCGGGCGGCGGGCGTCCGCGATGACCTGGGTCACCGCGCGCTCCAGCTCGTCCACCGTGGCGCCGACCCGAGCGGCCTCGTCCGGGTCGCCCAGATCCTCGATCTCCAGGCGCAGCGCGGTGAGCGGGGTGCGCAGCCGGTGCGAGAGGTCGGCGGCGGCCTCCCGCTCCTGGGCGAGCAGCTCGGTGATCCGTCCGGCGAGATGGTTGAGGGCGGCCGACACCTCGCGGAACTCGGCGGGTCCCTCGGGACGGGCCCGCGCGTCCAGCTCCCCGGCGGCCAGCCGGTGCGACACGGCGGCGAGGTCGTGCGTCGGCCGGATGAGCGATCGCGCCATCCGCCGCGCGACCGCCAGGCTCATCCCCAGCAGGACGACCCCCAGCCCGGCCAGGATCAGCCACGCCCGCGCCACCCCCCGGGTCAGCGCCGCGTCCGGCACGAACGCGCGGACCACCGCGGTGCCCTCCGGAAGGCCCTGCACGGCCACCAGGACCTCACGCCCGCCGGGTGCCTGAGCCGTGATGCTGCCGCCCCGGGCGGCGAGGTCCACGGCGGGCGATCGGTTCGCGGGACGGCCCAGGACGTCGCCGTCCGGAAGGAACACGGTGACCGGCCACTGCCCGGTGCCCGCCCGGTCGAGGGCGAGCGCCAGCGCGGGCCGGTCCAGCGTGGACACCAGCGCGGCCGCCGACTCGGCCGCGATCGTCGCCGAGCTCATCGCCCGGTCGGCCGCCACGGTGCGCACCAGCAGCGCCAGCGGCATCAGGAAGGCCAGCAGGACCAGCGAGGTCGTGGCCGCCACCAGCAGCGTCAGCCTGCGGCTCATCGGCCCGGATCGACGAGCTTGACGCCGACGCCGCGCACCGTGTGCAGGTAGCGCGGCTCCTGCGCGGTCTCGCCCAGCTTGCGGCGCAGCCAGGACAGGTGCACGTCGACGGTCTTGTCCGCCCTCCCGTACACCGCCCGCCACACCTCGGTGAGCAGCTCCCGCTTGGTGATCACCTCGCCGGGCCGCTGCGCCAGGTAGTGCAGGAGGTCGAACTCCTTCGGGCTGAGATCGAGCGGCACGCCGTCCAGCACCGCCTCACGCGAGCGCGGCTCCAGCCGGAGCCCGCCGACCACGAGGGCCGGATCGCCCGCCTCCTCCTGCCGGGAGCGCCGCAGCACCGCGCGGATACGGGCGTCGAGCTGCGCCGCGCCGAACGGCTTGATCACATAGTCGTCGGCGCCCGCGTCCAGGGCCCGTACGATCTCCTGCTCGTCGTCGCGCGCCGTCGCCACGATCACCGGAACCCTGCTGACCGCGCGGAGCATGCGCAGCACCTCGCGGCCGTCGAGATCGGGCAGGCCGAGGTCGAGCACCACCACGTCGGGCCGGTCCTCGACGGCCTGGCTGAGCCCGCTCATCGCCGTGCGCGCCGAGGCGATCGCGTGCCCCTGCTCGCCCAGAGCACGCGCGAGATGTGTCCGGATCTTGGGATCGTCCTCGATCAGCAGCACCTGTGCCACCTCTGCACGGTATCTCCGCCCGGGCGGTGTGGACCGCTTCGAGCGGGCCTTACCACCCGCTTAACCTGGCCTTAGGAACGGCTCGACGATGGTGGGGGACATGAGGCGACGCGTCCTGCTCGGTATCGCCGGCTGGCTGGCGGCGCTGGTGGCCGCCATCGGCGTCGGCCTCGCGGCCATCGGGGTGCTGGAGGACGGCATCACCGGCTCGGGGGTGCGCACCCTCGACCGCGACTCCGTCCGCCGGGAGCTGAGCAGCCCGGCCGCTCCCGCCGGCGACGTCCGGCCGTCCCCGGAGACCGGAGTGTCCCCGCCGTCCGCGGGGACCGGGGCGCCGCGGCGGGACGAGATCACCAGGGTGCTGTCCACCGAAGGCGGCACCGTCACCGCCGCGTGCGCCCGAGGGCTGGCGCGGCTCGTCGCGTGGAGCCCGCGGCAGGGCTTCGAGGCCGAGAAGGAGGTCCGGGGACCGGCGGCCGAGGCGGCCGTGACGTTCGAGTCCGACGACGCGGAGTACGACGTCACGGTCACCTGCGGGCCCGGCGGACCGACCGCCGGAACGGTCAAGGACGACGGCCACGGCCGCCACGGCCGCGACCACGACTGACCGCCCCGGCGAACGGTTCCGGGCGCCTCGGCCGGGCCGGACTCAGGCGCCGCCCCGTCCGAAGGGGACGGCCCTGATGTGGCGGCCTCGCGGCGTCGGGTCGGCGAGGGCGTTGTCCTCGACGACCGGACGGCCGTTGACCAGGACGGTCTCGGGGCGGCCGGTGAGCCGCATGCCCTCGTAGGGGGTGTAGTCGGTGGCCATGTGCAGGCCGGAGGCGGTGACCTGCCACGTGGCCTCGGGGTTCCAGATGGCGATGTCGGCGTCGGCGCCCGGGAGCAGGGTGCCCTTGCGGGGGTAGAGGCCGTTGGCGCGCGCCGGGGCCGCCGAGGTCAGCTCGACGAAGCGGCTGACCGGCAGGCCCCGGCGGACGACGTACTCGGAGAAGATCACGGGAAGGCGGGTCTCGACGCCGGGCAGGCCGTTGGGCATCGCCCGGACGTCCTCGCGATGGATCTCCTTCTGCGCGGTGTCGTAGCAGCAGTGGTCGCTGCCGATCGTGGTGATCTCTCCGGTGAACAGGTGCCGTCCCAGGGCCTCGACCTGGCCCGCCGAGCGGAGCGGCGGGCAGCAGACGAACCGCTCGGGGTGGTCACCGGCGTAGCGGGAGTCGTCGAGCACCAGATGGTGGGCGACGGCCTCGGTATAGGCGCGCACGCCCCGGCGGCGGGCCGCGGCGACCAGCTCGACGGCCTCGGCGGTCGACTGGTGCACGAAATAGACCGGGGCGTCGACGGACTCCGCGATGGCCAGGACCTCGGCCACCGAGGCGGTCTCGGCCAAGGCCGGCCGTGTGGCGGCCATGTCGGTGGCGCCGATGCGCCCGGCGGCGGCGCGGCTCCGCTGGGTGTCGCCGATGATGTGGTCCGCCTCGCAGTGGATGACGACCATGCCGCCCAGGCCGGCGAGGGTCTTCATGGTGCGCAGCACGGTGTCCTCCGAGGCCATGGTCTCGCCCCGGTAGGTCGTGAACATCTTGAACGTGGTGATGCCGTCGCCGATGAGCGCCGCGAGCTGGTCGGGGACGGTGTCGTCCCATTCCACGACGCAGCCGTGGAGCGCGCTGTCGCACAGCCCCTGGGACGCCTTCTCGCGCTGGGCGTAGGCGACGTCGGCCGGGTTCTCACCGGGCCGCGGGATGGCGAAGTCCACGATGGTGGTGGTGCCGCCGTACACCGCGGCGGTGGTGCATTCCCGGTAGTCGTCGAGGCTGGTGAACTCACCCGAGGTGAAGCCGACGTGGCAGTGCGGGTCCACGCCGCCCGGCATCACCAGCCGCCCCGAGGCGTCGATGGTGGTCGCGGCCGTGGCGGTGCCCGTCTCCACCAAGGCGGAGACGCGGCCGTCGGAGATCAGGACGTCGGCCGGGCCGGACCACCCGGCCTCGACGACGGTGCCGCCCGTGATGAGGAGGTCGCCGCTCATCCGATCGCCTTCAGATACGCGCGCCAGCCTCCGGCGTCGGAGATGTCGACGGTGCCGGGGAGGCCGAGGGACTCCGGCCGCATCCGCATGGACAGGGAGCCGGACCCGTCGGACAGTTCGATCACGCCGAGTTCCAGCTCGGGCGGTTCGTTGGGCAGCAGGTGCTCGCGCAGGATCTCGTACGTGACGGAGTAGAGCTCTCCGGGCACGGCACGGCCGCCGGTCTCGACGGGGTGCAGACCGGGGAACTCGTCGCGTACGGAGTAGAACCGGTAGCGCGGGGCGGTCTCGGCCGGGCCGAGGAACGTGGCGGCGCTCAGCGCCCCGTTCAGCGAGCCGCCGGACATGGCCTGTCCGTTGACGAACATCCTGAGGGTTTCCATGGGTCCTTCCGGTGGAGCGGCAGGGTGGGGAGACGGTCAGGCGGACGGGTCCGGGACGGGGACGGCGTCCAGCAGCGACCGGGTGTAGGGATGGCGCGGGGAGCCGTAGATCTCCTCGCGGGTGCCGATCTCGACCAGCTCGCCCTGGTCGAGCACGGCCACCCGGTCGCAGAGGTAGTGCACGACGGCGAGGTCGTGAGCGATGAACAGGATGGCCAGGTCCAGGCGTTCGCGAAGGTCGCGGAAGAGGTTGAGGACCTGGGCCTGGACGGAGACGTCGAGGGAGGAGACGACCTCGTCGCAGATCAGCACCTTGGGCTCGACGGCCAGGGCACGCGCGATCGCGATCCGCTGGCGCTGGCCGCCGGAGAAGGACCGGGGGTGGCGGTCCAGGTCGGCGGGGCTGAGGCCGACGGTCTCCAGCAGCGCGGCGGCCCTGGCACGGCGGGCGCTCCGGTCGGGTTCCAGGCCGTGGACGAGCATGCCCTCCTCGATCAGGGCTCCCGCGGTCATGCGCGGGTTGAGGGAGGAGTAGGGGTCCTGGAAGACCATCTGCAGGTCGCGGCGGAGCGCCCGCAGGTCGCGGCGCGAGGCGGCGAGCACGTCGCGGTCGCCGAGCGTGATGCGGCCGGAGTCGGGACGGGTCAGCCGCGTGACGCAGCGGGCCACGGTGGACTTGCCGGAGCCCGACTCCCCCACCAGGCCCAGCACCTCTCCCGGCGCGACGGAGAAGGAGACGTCCCTGACGACGTGCCGTCCGCCGAAGCTCTTCACGAGGTTCTCCACCCTGAGCGTGGTCATCGGTCCTCCATCTCGACGGTGGACAGGCGGCGGTCTCGGTCGCCGTCGATGCGCGGCACCGCGGCCAGCAGCGCCTTGGTGTACGGGTGGCGAGGCGAGGCGTAGATCCGGCGTACCGGGCCTTCCTCCACCGGGGCGCCGTGCCGCATCACGACCACGCGGTCGGCGAAGTTCGCCACGATGCCCAGGTCGTGGGTGATGAGCAGGACGGCCATGCCGCGCTCGTCCGCGAGTTCGCGCATGAGCGTCAGCACCTGGGCCTGCACGCGGACGTCGAGCGCGGTGGTGGGTTCGTCGGCGATGAGCAGGTCGGGTTCGGCGATGACGGCGATCGCGATGACGACGCGCTGCCGCATGCCGCCGGAGAACTGGTGCGGGTAGTCGTCGAAGCGCCGGGCCGCGTCGCGCACGCCGAGGCGGCCGAGGAGGTCGATGCCGCGGCGGCGCGCCTCCTTCTTCCGGACGCCGCGGATGACCAGCGGCTGCATGATCTGCCACCCCACGGTCATGACGGGGTTGAGCGAGGCCAGGGGGTCCTGGAAGACCAGTCCGATCCGCGCGCCGCGGACCTCGCGCAGCGCCCGTCCGGGCAGGGACAGCAGGTCGGTTCCGTCGAAGTCGATCCGTCCCGTCACCTCGGCGTCCCGGTCCAGGCGCAGGATGGTGCGGGCGGTGACGGACTTGCCGGAGCCGGACTCGCCCACCAGCGCGACCTTCTCCCCGGCGCCGACCCGGAGGTCCACCCCGCGCAGCACCTCGGTCCCGCCGAGGCGGACGCGCAGGTCATGGATCGCGAGCAGGCTCATCGCGCCTCCCGGAGCGTCGGGTCGTTGCGGACGCGCAGCCAGTCGCCCAGCAGGTTGAACGAGATCGCGGTGATGACGATGGCCAGGCCGGGGAACAGCACCGCCCACCAGCCGCCGGTGATGTTGTTGGCCGCGGCGGCGATCATGGCGCCCCACTCGGCGGACGGGGCCTGGGCGCCCACGCCGACGAACGACAGGCCCGAGATGACCAGCATCACCGCCGACACGTCGAGCGTGGTCTGCACGTAGAGGGTGTTCAGCGCGTTCGGCAGGATGTGCTTGACGATGAGCCTCGGGGCCGGGACGCCCAGCGTGCGCGCGGCCTCGACGTACTCGGCGTCCTTGACGTCCCGTACCAGCGAGCGCACCAGCCGGGCGTAGCCGGGCCACCAGGTCAGGCACAGCGCGATCACCGCGGAGCGCAGGCCGGGGCCGAGCGCCGCGGCCAGGCCGAGCGCCAGGATGATGGCGGGCAGGGACAGGCCGATGTCGCAGATCCGCATGATGATCTCATCGACCACCCGGCCGCCGAGCGCCGCCAGGGTGCCCAGGAGGGTGCCGATGAGGGTGGCGACGGCGATCACGATGACGGTGGCCAGCAGCGACACCCCGGCGCCGTGGAGGACGCGGCTGAGGATGTCGCGCCCGTTGGCGTCGGTGCCGAACCAATGGGACGCGGACGGGGCGTTGAGCGCCTGGCCGAGGTCGACCGCGTAGGGGTCGTGCGGTGCGACGAGGGGTCCGGCCACGGCGATCAGGACCATCAGCCCGGCGATGACCATGGCGGCGCGTTCCAGGACCGAGGCACGCCCCCGCACCCATGGGAGGCGCCGCACCGCGGGGGCCGGGCCCGCCACGGCGGTCTTCATGACGCCTTCGCCGCGCTCGGTCATGACGCCCCCTCGGTGACGGCGGCCGCCGGTCCGGCCGCGGGCGCCTGGGCGCGGCGGCCGGTGTGCCGGAGACGGGGGTTGAGCCAGAGTTGCACGAGGTCGACGGCGAGGTTGGCCAGCACGAAGACCACTCCGATCACGAGCACGGTGCCGATCACCGCGTACAGGTCGTTCTGCAGGACGGCGTTGACCGCGTAGGCGCCGATGCCGGTGCGGCCGAACACCGACTCGATCAGCACGGTGGAGCCGAGCATCCAGCCGAGCTGCATGCCGAGGATGGTGCTGACCGGGACCAGCGCGTTGCGCAGACCGTGCCGGATCACCACCCGGCGTTCCGAGGCGCCGGTGGCGCGGGCCAGCGTGACGAAGTCGGCGTCCAGTACGGTGATCATGGACGACCGGACGGTGCGGGCGACCACGGCGACGAACGACGCGGCGAGCGTCACGGCGGGCAGCACCAGGTGCGCCACGGCGTCGCCGAACGCCGCCGGGTCCCCGGCCAGCAACGCGTCCACCGAGGTCAGGCCGGTGATCGAGGGCACCTCCCGGCCGAACCCGAGCTGCCCGGTCAGCGGCAGCAGCCCGAGCCGGTCGGCGAACACCAGTTGCAGCATCAGGCCCAGCCAGAACACCGGCACGGCGGCGCCGAGCAGGACGGTCAGGCGGGCCGCCACGTCGGCGGCGCGGCCCCGCCGGTACGCGGCGTACACGCCCAGCGGCACCGCGACCGCCACATTGATCAGCATGGCGGCGAGCACCAGCTCGACCGAGGACGGCAGGGCCTTGCCGATGTCGTCGAGCACCGGCCGCTGGGTGAAGACCGATGTGCCCAGGTCGCCGTGCAGCAGCCGGCCCAGGTAGCCGAGGAACTGGTCCCACGGCGACCGGTCGAGGCCGAGCCGTTCGGCCGCCGCCCGGACCTGCTCGGCCGTGGCGTTGCGGCCCGCGGCCGCCCGCGCCGGGTCGCCGGGCAGCACCTGCGTCATCAGGAACGTGACCACGGCCAGGCCGAACAGCACGACGACGCTGGTGACGAGCCGTCTCAGCAGGAAACGCGCCATGCTCTTGCCTCCCCTCGGTTCGGTGTCTCGGGCCGGACACCGGGCTCGGCCCGCCGATGGGTCCGGGCCCGCCGCCGGGGTGGCGGCGGGTCCGGAACGGGACTCATCCGGTCCTGATCGCGTAGACGTCGACGGTCTGGTGGTGGGAGGGCTGGTAGGCGTAGCCGGTCAGGCCCTTCCGCAGGACGGTCACGTACTGCGGGTTCGACATGTTGATCGACGGGACGTCCGCCGCGATCAGCCGCTGCGCCTGCTTGTACAGGTCGCAGCGGGCAGCCTGGTCGGTGAGCGCCTGGGCCCGCTCGACCAGCGAGTCGACCTTGGGGTTGTCGTAGCCGCCGCTGTTCTGCCCGTTGTTGATGAACCGCGAGTGGAACAGCTGGTACAGCACCGAGTCGGCGTCCGGGTTGGCCGGGAAGGCGTAGATCATCCCCAGGTCGGGGGTGGTGGCGTTGCTCTTGAGCCGCTGCACGTACTCGGGGTAGGTGATCGCCTGCAGCTTCAGCGTGACACCGATCTTGGCCAGGTCGGACTGCAGCAGGGTGGCGGCCTGCTCCATCTCCGCGGTCGCCTTCAGGTACGTCATGGTGAGGGTGACGTTGGAGAGCCCCGCGGCCCGCAGCGACGCCTTGGCCTTGTCGGGGTCGTACCCCGGCTGCGGGACGGTGGGGTCGAAGCACATCATGGCGGACGGCAGGACGCCCACGGCCGTCTTGCCCGCGCCCTTGAGGATCGACCCGGTGTGCTGGCCGTACTGGTAGGCCGACGCGATCGCCTCGCGCAGCGCCTTGTTCGACACCGGCGAGCCCTTCATCTTGAAGAAGACGTAGAGCTGGACGTTGGTGTCGGCCTTGTCGACCTGGAACTGCTTGTCGCCCTCGAACGAGGCCCAGTCGTTGGGGTCGATGTCCATGGCGATGTCGATGTCGCCGGACAGCAGGGCGCTCTTCTGGGTGGCGGCCTGCGGGAGGTACCGGAAGACGACGTTCTCGGCCTGGCCGGAGAAACCGCCCCAGTACTTGTCGTACCGCGCGAACTTGGCCTCCTGGTTGGTGGTGTACCCGGTCAGCCGGTACGGCCCGGAGCCTGCGTCATTGCCGGCCAGCCACTTCTGCCCATGGTCGCCTCCCTCGTTCGCCTGGACGAGCTTGGAGTTGAGCAGGTACACGCGGGTGAGCGCGCCGAGCATCGGCGCGTAGGGACGGCTCAGCTCGATGGTCAGATGGGTGTCGTCGGTGACCTTGGTGGACTCGTAGGCGGTGAGCAGCGCCGCCACCCCCACGTTGACCTTCTTGATGCGGTCGAGGGTGTACTTGACGTCGGTGGCGGTGAGCGTGTTCCCGTCGTGGAAGGTGACATCGCCCCGCAGGGTCAGATCGATCGACTTCCCGTCCTCGGCGACCGTCCACTTGGTGGCCACGCTCGGCTCCAGCCGGTTGCCCTGGCCGTACTTGACGAGGGTGTCGTAGGCGGGACGGGCGACCTCGTCGACCGTGGAGTTGTCGGCCTGCACCGGGTCGAACGTGGCGGGCGGCTCGTTCTCGGCGATGATCAGCGTCTGCTTCCGCTCGCCGGACGCCGAGGTCCCGCCGCCGCAGGCGGCCACCGCGAGCGCTCCCGCCACGAGCACGGCCGTCAGGCGCAGCCCGCCGCCGCGCGGCTTGCGGCGCCGCGGACGGTCGCCGCCTAGAGGGCCATGGGGTGGCCCGAACCCGGGGTCCGGCTCGCCGGTCCGGAGATGTGCGTGGACCACTGTTCTCTCCCCTTCATGATGTGTCCGGGCGGACGGGTCAAGCCTCGTGCCGTTCGGCACGGGCCGGTGTGGGGTGGTAGGTGCCGTCGGGGGCGACCACGAGTCCGTAGTCGCGCTCGGCGGCGTCTGGGGTGACGTAGCCGTCGAGGACGTCGGCCACGACGGCGGCGGGGTCGCGGTCCAGGGGGTCGCCGTACCCGCCCCCGCCCGCGGTGCGGTTGACGAAGCGGTCCCCCGCCCGCATGGCGGCCCGGTACATGCCGACGCGCTTCTCGCGTTCGGTGCCGGGCCACAGCGTCATCGCGCTGGGCTCGGGCTCCAGCCCGCCGTGCAACGCCCACGGCCTGGTCTTGCTCTTCTTCTTCATCGACAGCACCTCGCCGTCGGCGAGGTAGCGGACCTGGCGCAGCACGCCGACGCCCCCGCGGTACCGGCCGGCCCCGCCCGAGTCGGGGATCAGCTCCAGCCGCTCATGGAAGATCGTCGACTTGTGCTCCAGCACCTCGATCGGCGTGTTGCGCACGACGCTCTGGGACGGATGCTGCTGGGCGTTGGCGCCGTCGCGGTCGCGGCGGGCGCCCCAGCCGATGCCCTCGTTGTTGCTGATGACGAAGTCCTCGCCGGTGCGGGGGTCGTGGCCGAGCGCCATGAAGCCGGGCTCGTCGCCCCCGGAGGACGCCGGGATGGACTCGATGACCCGGGCCAGTGCCTTGTGCATCAGCTCGAAGGCGACGATGCCGCTCCACTGGGTGAACGTCGCCGCCGGGTACACCGCGTGGAAGAAGGTGCCCGGGTCCGCCTTGATCTTCAGGGCCCGGTAGTGGCCGGCGTTGGACGGCTCGGCGGGGGTGGTCAGCTCCTTGAAGGTGGCCTTGGCGATGCTCTCGGTGGCGCCGATCGGCAGGTTGACCGGGCCGAGCACCGCCCCGTCCGAGCCGTTGAAGTCGACCTCCATCCGGTCGCCTTCGATGGTGACCCGGACCTCCATGCGGATGGGGTCGTCGCTGATGCCGTCGTCGTCGCAGTAGTCGTGGGCGGTCCAGGTGCCGTCGGGCAGCGCGGCGACGGCCTTGCGCGCGACCCGTTCGCCGTGCTCGATGATCTGACGGACGGCCTGGTCGACGGTCTCGCCGCCGAACTTGTCCCAGACCTGCGCGAGCCGGTTCTCGCCGGTGCGCAGGGCGGCGAGCTGGGCGTGGAAGTCGCCGATGGTGAGGTCGGGCAGCCGCGAGTTGAAGCGGATCAGCTCGATGATGTCGCGCACCACCTCGCCCCGGTTCACGATCTTGGTGCCGGGGAAGATCAGCCCTTCCTGGTGCATGTCGGTGGAGTCCAGGACGTAGCCGGGGGACTTGGCGCCCAGGTCCATCCAGTGGGCGCGGACGGCGAGGTAGGCGGCCGGGCCTTCGTGCCCGTCGCGGAACACGGGGGCGAACAGCATCGCGTCGTAGGCGTGGGCCCCGCTCCAGTAGGGGTAGTTGAGCAGGTAGACGTCGCCGGGCGCCAGGTTCTCGCGGCCGACGTACTCCACCCCCTTGACCACCGCGTGGTCGTTGGCGCCGAGGAACGAGGTGATGCCCGCGGCCTCGGCCATCAGCTCCAGGTCGGCGGTGTAGAGGGAGATGCCGAAGTCGAGCACCTCGTAGATCACCGGGTTGAAGGCGGCCCGCACCAGCGTGCGGCGCATCTGCTCGCCCACCGACACCAGGTAGTTGCGGATCACCTCGACGGTCGCGCCGTCCAGCCTGCGGTCGTCGGTCATGGACTCTCCGTTCGCGGTCACCGGGCGGCCTCCGTGCCCGGGGCGGGACTGGTCACCAGCAGATGGCCGTGGCCGTCCACGGCGATGGCCTGGTCGCCGAAGACGACCGTGGTGGACGTGCCCTCCTCGACGATCGCGGGGCCGGGGATCCGGTGCCCGGGGGCGAGCGCGGCCCTGTCGTACACCGGGAACGGCACGGTGCCGCCGGTCGCCACGTCGAACGCGGGCCTGGAGCCCACGGGTACGGGTGGCGCGCCGGTGCCGGCGGCGGGCACCTCGCGCAGCCCCGGCTTGGCGAGCCCGCCGATCGCGCGGATCCGCAGGGTGAGGATCTGCCCGCCGTCCGGCATGGCGTGGCCGTAGCGGGCGCGGTGCTGGTCGTGGAAGCGGGCCAGGATCGCGGCGGCGTCGTCGCCGGGGCGCAGGTCGATGCCGAGCGCGTGCTCCTGCCCCCGGTAGCGGATGTCGAGACGGCGGATCAGCGTGCGGTCCTCGGGCTTGACGCCCTGCGCCGCCAGCACCTCCGCGCCCTGGGCCTCCAGGTCGGCGAACTCCGGCTCCAGCTCGGCCAGCGTGGCGTCACTGAGCGGCTTCAGCACCGTGGCGGCGAACTCGTGCTCCAGGTCCGACATGATCATCCCGAACGCCGAGAACGCGGCCGGGACCCGCGGGACGATCGTCTCGGCGATGCCCATCTCGCGGGCGAGCATGGGGCCGAGCAGCGGGCCCGCGCCGCCGAAGGCCAGCAGGGAGAACTCGCGCGGGTCCAGCGCCCGCTCCACGGTGATCTCGCGGAGGGCGCCGACCGTGCGGGCCAGCAGCACGCGGAACACGCTCTCCGCCGCCGTCGTCACGTCCACGCCGAGCGGCCGGGCCAGCTTCTCCTCGATGGCGGCGCGGGCGGCGTCCGCGTCGATGCTCATGTCGCCGCCGAGGAAGGCGGCCGGATCGAGGTAGCCGAGGACCAGCGCCGCGTCGGTCACGGTCGGCTCCGTGCCCCCGGCGCCGTAGGCCACCGGTCCCGGGACGGCTCCGGCGCTGTGCGGGCCCACCTTGAGCAGGCCCTCGTCGATCCAGGCGATGGAGCCGCCGCCCGCGCCGACGGTGCGGATGTCGAAGATGGGGATGAGCAGCGGGAACCCGTCGATCGCGGCCTCGTGCACCTCGCCGGGCGAGCCGTCCTCGATGACGCAGCAGTCCACGCTGGTGCCGCCGACGTCGAAGGAGATCAGCTTGGACCGGCCGAGCTCGCGGGCCAGGAACGAGGCGCCGACCACCCCGCCCGCGGGGCCGGACAGCACGGTCATCAGCGGTGCCCGGCGTGCCAGCTCCGCGGTCATCGCGCCGCCGCCCGACCGCATGATGTGGAGCGGGCGGGTGAGCCCCGCGCCGGTGAGCCGCCGCTCCAGCGTCCCGATGTAGTCGTTCAGGACGGGACGGATGTAGGCGTCGAGCGTGGCGGTGCTGGTCCGCTCGTACTCGCGGTACTCGCGGGTGATGTCGGTGGACACGGAGATCGACACGTCCGGGTAGGTCTCGCGCAGGATGCGGGCGGCGCGGCGCTCGTGCTCCGGGTTCGCGTAGGAGTGCAGGAAGCAGATCGCCAGCGACCTCAGGCCGTGCTCCTCCACCAGCAGGCGGCCCGCCTCGCGCACGGCGTCCTCGTCCAGCGGCTCGACCTCCTCGCCCTGCGCGTCGATGCGTCCGGGCACGCCGGTGCGGTGGCGGCGGGGCACGAGCGGGGGCGGCGGGGCGTAGGAGAAGTCGTACATGTGCTGGCTCGGCACGTTCGCACGGGCGATCTCCAGCAGGTCGCGGAACCCGTCGTTGGTGATGATCCCGACCTTGGCCCCACGGCGCTGCAGGATGGCGTTCAGGCCGAGCGTCGTGCCGTGCGCGAACGCCTCGACCCCGTCCAGGCGTTCGGCGAGACCGGCGACGGCGTCGGCCACGCCCCGGGCGGGCTCCCGCGGCGTCGTCGGAACCTTGTGCAGCCGCAGCTCGCCCGTGGCGTCGTCGTAGGCGATCGCGTCGACGAACGTGCCGCCGATGTCGACCGCGAGCCGGATACGGGGGGAGGGGGTCACGCGTTGCCTCCGATGGTGTCGGGAACGGCGGGAAGGTCGGAACGGACGACTCGGCCGCCCTGCATGACGAAGCGGATGCGGCGCAGCGCCGACAGGTCCGACAGCGGGTCGCGGTCGGTGACGACCAGGTCGGCCAGCAGGCCCTCCTCGACCGCGCCCGCCCGGCCGGCGAGCCCGACCAGCCGGGCCGCGTCGCTGGTCCCCGCGCGCAGCGCCTGCGCCGGGCTCAGCCCGGCGTCGGTGAGGAACTCCATCTCCCGGACCGCGACCACGGTGTCCTCGATGGGCTCGCCGGGCGGGTAGTCGGTGCCGGCGAGCATGGTGATGCCGGGCGCCTCCGGGTCGGCGGGGTCGGCGATCCCCGCGGCGACCGCGCGGCGGATGCTGGCCAGGTGACCGGGACCGACCTCCATGGCGCGCTCGATCTGCCACTCGGTGAAGTCGTGCTCGCGCATCCACTCCGGGCAGCGGGTCACGCACAGCGTCGGGGTCAGGAACACCCGCCTCGCGGCCATCTCCTTGGCGGTCGCGTCGTCCAGGTCGTAGGCGTGCTCGTAGCCGCGGACGCCGGCGGCGAGCGCCTCCCGGATCGCCGCGCCCGACCCCGCGTGCGCGGTGACGTAGCTTCCGTGCTCCTCCGCCGCCCGGACCACCGCGCGCATCTCGTCCGGCGTCATCTGAGCGCCGGTGAACGACTCGCCCTGGTGCGCGATCCCGCCGGTGATGAAGATCTTGACCAGGTCGGCGCCCGCCGCCAGCTCCTCACGGGCCGCGCGCAGGAAGCCGTCGTGCCCGTCGGCGTACGAGCAGGCCGAGCCGTGCCCGTGGCCGCCGGTGGTGGACACGGCGCGGCCGGCCCCGACGATGCGCGGGGCGTCCACCCAGCCCTGCTCGGCGGCCGTCCGCACGAGCAGGTCGGCGCGGTGCTGCTCGTGGACGCAGCGCAGCGTGGTGACGCCCGCGTACAGCGCGTCCTGCGCCCGCGACAGCGCCCGCATCGCGGTCAGGCCCGGGTTCTCCGCCTCGTCGGTGGCCGAGAACGGGTAGACGACCGACAGGTGGGTGTGCACGGAGATCAGGCCGGGCAGCAGGTAGCGGCCGCCCAGGTCGAGGACCTGGGAACCGGGCGGCGGCGGTCCGGCGCCGATCGACGTGATCGTGCCCTCGGTGACCGCCACGTCGACGTTCCGCCGGATCGTGCCGCCGACCACGTCCACGACGTGCCCGCCGGTCAGCCACAGCGTCCCCTCGGCCGGTGCGGGCCGTCGCGGGTTGAGCGATACCGGCACGCGCGTCTCCTCTCTCCTCGGGCCCGTCATCGGGCCTCCTCGTACGGCGGTGCGGCGGGCTCGGCGGGCTCCAGGAGCCGGTCCGGGCCGAGGTCGTGCACGTCCACCGGGGCCGGTGCCCCTTCGACCAGGCAGCGCAGGGTCTCGCCCCACAGCGGGGCGAAGGTGAAGGCGTAGGTGCCGCCGCCGACGAAGAAGCCGGGAGCGCCCGGCACCTCGCCGATGACCGGCATCTCGTCCGGGGTGGCGGCCAGCGGCCCGGCCCACGTGCGCAGGAGGCGGAGCTTCCGGACGAACGGCAGCACGCGGGCCGCCTGGGCGATGTTGCCCAGGACGCTGTCCAGGCTCACCCGGCTGCGTCCCTCCCGGTCCAGCGCGAGCGCGGGCCAGCCCCCGCCGATCAGCAGGTTGCCGGCGGAGACCTGCTTGACCGACAGCCCCTCGCCGATGTGCTGGACCAGGTGGCGGAGCGTCTCGGGCAGCCGGACGGTGACATGCATCTGGATGGCGACCGGCGACATCCGCAGCCGGATCCCCGCCAGCGCGGCGATCTCCCCCAGCCAGGGGCCGGCGACGTCGACCACCGCGGCCGCCTCCACGACGGCCCGCTCCGCCACGACCCGCCAGCCCGAGCCGGAACGTTCCAGCGCACGGACCGGGCTGAACGGGTACACGCGGGCGCCGTACCGGGCCGCTCCGGCGAGGTAGGCCGGGGTCACCAGCAGCGGGTTGGCGTAGCCGTCCAGCGGGCACCAGGTGGCGGCGGTGACGGTGGGGCCGAGCAGGGGCAGCGCTTCGCGGGCGGCGTCGCCGTCGAGCACCTCCGTGGGCAGCCCGGCGCGTTCCTCCCACGCGCGCTTGGCGATCAGCTCGGCGCGCTGCCCGGGTGTCTCGGCGATGGTGAAGCCGCCGCTGCGGCGCAGCTCGACCGAGGTCTCCAGCTCGGCCTCGACCGTCTCCCACCGATCGCTCGCGGCCCGCTGCAGCGGCAGGAACCGGGCGCTGTCGAGGGCGACCTCCTGCCCGGGACGCCGGGTGTGGACCGCCTGGACGTGCAGGTTGCCCGCCGTCGTCCCCGAGCCCTCGCGGCCGGGCGCCCCGCGGTCGAGGACCACCACGTCGTGGCCGGCGCGGGCGAGATGGAAGGCCGCGGCGGCGCCCACCACCCCGGCCCCGATCACCACCACGTCGGCGGTCGGCACGCTCATCGCCGCCCCTCCTCGGCCTCGGCCGGCTCCGGCTCGGCGAGCGCGAGGAGCGTCTCGACGTCGACCGGGCGGACCGGCTGGCGGGCGGTGAACACCTGTTCGGGTGCGGAGCCGCCGGACGGGTCGTGCTCGGTGGCGTGCCTGATCAGACCGGCCACGGCGTAGCCGCAGAAACGGCCCTGGCAGGGGCCCATGCCCGCACGGGTCCGGGCCTTGGTCGCGTTGAGGTCGCCGCCGGCCCGCCCCGCCGCGGCGGAACGCACGTCCGCGACCGTCACGGCCTCGCAACGGCAGGCCATGGTCTCGCCGGGAAGCGCCGGTGCGAGGACGTCCTGCAGCTCGCCGGGGCCGGGGTAGAGATCGGCCGTCAGCGCCGTGAACGCGGCGAGCCTCCGGCGGGCGGCGGCCAGCCGGACGATCTCGCGGGGCGCGGGCGGCGTCGGGCCGGGGCGGGACCTGGCCTCGCGCGCCAGGATGTGCGCGGCCGCCGTCGTCCCGCGGTTCCGTGCCAGGTGGACGCCGCCGATCCCGGCCGCCTCCCCGACCACGTAGACACCGGGCCGGCCGCCGCGGCCGAAGGCGTCGGTGACCGGCTCGGCGTCACCGGTGACCGGGTCGCACCGGACCTCGCAGCCGAGCAGCCTGGCCAGCTCGGTCTGCGGGCGGAATCCGTAGCCGACGCACACGGCGTCCACCTCAAGCGCGCGGACGGGACGTGTCGGTGCGGCCGTGGCGGCGAGGGTGACCGAAGAGACGCGGTCCTCACCGTCCGCGCGCAGCACCACGTGCCCCTGCCAGACCGGGACGCGTGCACGGGCCAGCCGCGCCGCGTACCGGGTGAGCTCGCCGAGCCTTCCAAGGTGGCGCAGGGCGGCGAGCGACCGTGCCGAGGGCCGGTAGGGGTGCCCCGCCTCGGCGACGCCGACGACCGTGACGCCGCGGTCGAGCAGGGAGCAGGCGACCGGAAGCAGGAAGGGTCCCGATCCGGCGACCAGGACGCGATCGCCGATCGCCGCTCCGTCGGCCGCCGCGAGATGCTGCGCGAACCCGGGCGTGGTGACGCCGGGCAGTTGCCAGCCGGGGAAGGGGTGGCTCCGCTCGTAGGCGCCGGTGGCCACGACGACGTACCGTCCGCGCAGCACGACCGGCTCGCCCACGGGGCCGGTGGCCAGCAGGGTGCGGCCGTCGTCGGCGACACCCCAGACCAGATGCCCCGTCAGGCAGCGCACGCCCAGTTCCCGCACCCGCCCGATCAGCCGTCCGCCCTCGGGACGGTGATCGCCGTGGTCGCGCAGGACCGCGGGCGAGGGACGCCTGTAGTACTGGCCTCCCAGCTCGGGCTGCTCGTCCACGAGGGTCACGGCGAGCCCGCCGGAGGCCAGCCGAACCGCGGCGGCGAGCCCGGCGGGGCCTCCTCCGACGACCACGACGTCGCAGTCGGCACCTGACTCGCCGCGGGCTCCGGCGCGGCTCATCGTCCGCGCTCCGGGCTCGTCTCGACCGCCATCCCGGCGACGACCCTGGTGAGGCACGCCCGGACGTGCGGCCGCCCGTCCACGGTGACTTCGCATTCGAAGCAGGCGCCCATGCCGCAGAACGGCCCGCGGGGCTCTCCGCTGACGGGATTGTCACGCAGTCGCCACCGGCGTGCGCCGACGAACGCCGCGGTGAGCGAGGCCCCCTCCGCGGCGTCCACCCGTTCGCCGTCGACGGTGATCTGGACGGTGCCGTTCACGCGCGCTCTCCTGGGAGGACCGGCGCGGTCGCGGCGAGGGCGTCGCGGAGCCCGGACTCGGTCAGCGCCGCGTCGATGGCCCGGAGCGACTCGGCGTCGGTCACCGGAAGCAGCGGCGGGCGCACCTGTCCGCCGGGCTGGCCGAGGAGGGACATCGCCGCCTTGAGCTGCGGGATCGGCGAGGCGTGTATGCCGCTGTAGTCGGGCCGTACCAGCCGTCCGGAGAGGGCGGAGTACCGGTCCGCCCAGGTGCGGGCGGCATCGCGGTCGCCCGCGGCGACGGCTTCGTAGTACGGCACCGCGAACGGGGCTCCGAGGCCGCCGCCGTCGATGTTGCCGTCCCCGCCGAGTTCCAGCAGCACGGCCAGGCCGCGCCGGTGCAGGAAGCTGCCGAAGACGCGGACCCGGTCGCGGACGGCCTCGACCGTGCCGAGCATCCGCAGCCAGTCGCCGGTGCTGTCCTTGATCGCGACCACCCTGGGCAGGTCGGCCAGCCGGCGGACCAGGCCGGGGTGGGCGGAGATGTCGGCGGACACGCCGCGCGGCCAGTTGTAGACCATGAACGGCAGGTCGGTCGCCCCGCTGACCTCGGCGTAGAAGCTCAGGATCTCCTCGGGCCCCGGGTGGACGTACGGAGGCGGGGTGGCCAGCACGCCGTCCGCGCCGACGCCGGCCGCGTGCCGGGCCAGGTCGATGGCCTCGGCGGGGGTGTAGGCGGTGACGCCGACGACGACCGGGATCCTGCCGTCCACCTCGCGCACGGCGATCTCGGCGACGCGCCGCCGCTCCGCCGGGCTCTGGCTGAACCACTCGCCGGTGGTGCCGTTGACCAGCACACCGTGCACCCCCTGGCTCAGGTACAGGCCGAGCACCTCGCGCAGCGCGGGCTCGTCCAGGGCACCGTCGGAGGTGAAGGGTGTGGGCGCGGCCGGCCAGTAGCCGTGCCAGGCGACGTCATCGCGATCCAAGGTCGTCCTTCCCAGGGTGTTGGGATCGATTGCATAAGGTTCCAGGACGACGAACCAGAACGTCAAGGCCGAAACAGGCATTTAACAAGGGAGAAAGTTAAGCGAAACGACCACAGACGGCCGAAGTCGTGCCATGATTATCGCGATCGATGGGATCGATCCCAGTACGGCACACTCGGAGAAGGCGGTGGAGCGGGCGTGAGTGCAACCTTGAAGGACGTCGCGGCGGCCGCGGGCGTGTCCCGGAGCACCGCGTCGCGCGCCCTCAGCGGCTCCCCGCTCATCGCCCCGGAGACACGCGCGGCGGTGGAGGAGGCCGCGCGCCGGCTCAACTACCGTCCCAACCGGACGGCCAGCGCGTTGCGCTCGCGCCAGTCCCACCTCATCGGCCTGGTCATCGGCAACCTCGTGAACGCCTCGTTCCACACGATCGCCGAGGTCGTCCAGCGCCGCGCCTCCGCCGAGGGCTACCAGGTGATGCTGTGCATCACCGACGCCGACCCGCGCCGGGAGGAGGACATCCTGCGCACCCTCGGCGACCATGGCGTCGACGGTCTCGTGCTCATCGGCACGGGACGCAACGCCGCCGCCTCCAACGCGCTCATCGCCCAAGGCAGGGCACTGGTCAACCTCATCCGCGCGGCTCCCGAGAGCGCCGGGCCCACCGTCCTCGCGTCCGACCGCGACGGCGCGTACGAGGCGACCCGCCACCTGCTCGATCTCGGCCACCGCCACATCGGCTACATCGGCGGGCCGCTGTCGGCCACCTCGGGGCAGGAACGCTACGCCGGATACGAACAGGCGTTGCGCGAGAGCGGGATCCGAGTGGACGAGCGACTCGTCGAACGCGGCCCCTTCGAGCCGGCCTTCGGGTCGGACGCCGCCGGCCGGCTGCTGGAACGCGCCCCGGAGATGACCGCGCTGCTGGCCGCCAACCATGAGGCCGTCTTCGGGGTGCTGCCGGCCCTCACCGCCGCCGGGGTACGCATCCCGGACGACCTGTCCCTGATCTGCTACGAGGACATCAGCTGGCTGCGCTGGTGGCACCCACCGATCACCGTCGTGGACAACGGCGCCCGCGAGCTGGGCGAACTCGCCATGGACCTGCTCCTGCAGATGATGAACCGGGACGCGGGCAACTCCACTGACGACGCGCCGCGGCCGGCCCGCACCTACCGCGTGGGCGCCCAGCTCGTCGAACGAGCATCCTGCGCACCTCCACGCGGGCAGGGCAAGAACTGAGCCCGGCCGCGTGTGGCCCCGCGTGGGTCACATGCTGGCGATGAGC